>NZ_JBVHYH010000056.1:27407-61960 GCF_055569135.1 Kitasatospora sp. NPDC029367 | reverse complement strand
TCCCCCCCTTCCCCCGTGTGTCTCTCCACAGAAGCTCTGTGGACCTCCTTTCTTGGGTCTTTTTTATTTCCCCCCCCCCCCCCCTTTTGCCCCCCCCCTCCCCCCCCGCCGGCCCGCCCACCGGCGTCCCACGCGTCTCCGCGGCGCGTCCCACGCGTCTCCGACGCCCGTCCCACGCCGCTCCCGCTCCCGGCCGGGCCCGTCCCACGCCCGTCCCACGCCCGTCCCACGGCCACCGCCCACCGTCCCCGGCGGGCCCGGGACGTCCCTGGTGCCGCCGACTGCTGGAGGGACGGGCGGCCGCCCCCCGAGAGTGGTCGGCACCGCCTGATCGACCGACAGGCACCCGACGGAATGGGATCGACCGTGAAGAGAACCCCGGCCCTGCGCGCGCTCGCCGCAGGCGTGCTCGCCGCCGCCGTGCTGGCCCTGCTGCCCGCACAGGCCCAGGCCATCGACAGCACCACCTGGGTCCAGCGCAACCTGGTGGGCATCGGCTACCTCGCGAGCAGCGGCGTCGACGGCAACTACGGCCCGCAGACCGCCGCCGCCGTCCGCAGCTTCCAGCACGACAACGGCCTCGACGAGGACGGCGTGTACGGCGGCCGCACCGAACTCGCCCTGCACAACAAGGTCGAGGAGGTCCAGCGGGTGGCCGGCTCGGGCGCCGACGGCGCCTACGGCGCGGGCACCACCAGCGCCGTCAGCACCTGGCAGCACTCCCACAACCTGAGCGCCGACGGCATCGCCGGCCCGGCCACCATGAACGCGATGGGCGTCGCCCGGACGGTGCAGATCACCGCGCAGTGGAAGTTCCCCAGCCACGGCTGGAGCGTCAGCGGCCAGTTCGGCTGCCTGGACCAGATCTACACCCACGAGAGCGGCTGGAAGGTCTACGCCACCAACCCCTCCTCCGGCGCCTACGGCATCCCGCAGTCGCTGCCCGGCGACAAGATGGCCTCCGCGGGCTCCGACTGGCAGACCAACCCGGCCACCCAGCTCCAGTGGGGCCTGGACTACATCAAGGGCCGCTACGGTGACCCGTGCTCGGCCTGGAGCTTCTGGCAGGCCCACAACTGGTACTGACCGGACGGCAGGTCCTGACCGGTCACCCGCACCGCCCTGTCCGACGCCCTTCCCTGTCGACTCCTCGAAGGAGCACGTGGTGAACAGCTCTTCCCTCAACCGTCGCGCCCTGCTGCGCTACGGCACCGGCGCGGTGGCCGCCGCCGGGCTCGCTGCGGTCGCCGACCTCGGCCTCGCCCGCCCGGCCGCCGCCTACGGCTGGTCCGGCAACCTGAGCCAGGGTTCCTCCGGTTCGGCCGTGGCCGAACTCCAGATCCGGGTCGCGGGCTGGGCGGCCGACTCCGCCTCGCAGACCTACGTGGCCGTGGACGGCTCCTTCGGCCCCGGCACCGCGGCCGCGGTGCGCCGGTTCCAGGCCGCCTACGGGCTGAGCGCGGACGGCGTGGCCGGCCCGCAGACCTTCGGCGTGCTGAACTCGCTGGAGAAGTCCGACGGTTCCACCGCCCACTTCAACTGGTCCGAGTTCACCAGCCACGACGGCTCGGGCTTCGGCGGCGGCAACGTCGGCGCCGACGAGGTGAAGGAGAACGTCCGCCGCACCATGTACAAGCTGGAGGCGCTGCGGAAGAAGGCGGGCGACCGCGCGGTCACCATCAACTCCGGCTTCCGCAGCACCGCGTACAACGCCTCCGTGGGCGGGGCCTCCAACTCCATGCACACCTACGGGGTGGCGGCCGACACCGCGGTCTCCGGGCTGTCCACGCTGGACGTCTACCGGATCGCCGAGACCTGCGGCTTCTCGGGCCTGGAGACCCACACCGTCTCCTGGCAGCACGTGGACAGCCGGATCGAGCACTCCGGCTACGGCTCGGGCTTCTGGTGGTGGCAGGACGGCGTCGCGTAACGGCGGACGCCACGCCGGCGGCGGCACCGCGCCCTCCCCAAGGGCGCGGTGCCGCTCTGTTGTGGTGGTGCCGGTGGTGCCGGCGGGTTCGTCGAGGTTCCTGTGCTGCCCACAGGGACCAGGGAGGTCAGGCCTCCCGCCGGACGGACCGCCGGCCGGCGGCCGCCAGGACCCCGCCCGCGCCGACCGCGAGGGAGACCAGGGCCACCCGCCGCAGCAGGGCGGCCTGCCGACGGTGCGGGCACTCCGGGTGGTCCTCCCCGCCCGGGGCGTCGGCCGACGGTCCGTCGGCCGTCCCGGCCGGGGAGCTGGCTCCGCCGGGCGCGGGGGTATCCGGCGCGGCCGACATCAGGCGTCGGCTCTCCGCGAGGTGCCAGAGCTCCAGCAGGAGCTCGGCATCGCCCCCGCAGACGGTCGCGATGCTCTGCACCGCGTCGCGCGGGGGGAACTGCTTCCCGTTCACCCAGCGCTCCCACGAGGACTTCGCGTAGTGGGTGCGTTCGCTGAGCCGGGCGTAGGTGAGGCCCGAACCGTTCTTCAAGTACTGCAGCTCACCGGCGAGCCGGTCGGCGGCCGTAGCGGCCGATACGGCCGCGGTGGGTGCTGCGACCGTTGCGGGCGAGGTGGGTGACGTGGGCGATGTGCGTGACGTGAGTGATGTGAGTGACTCAGGCGATGGTGACGTGATCTCGGACGCGTAGTGGCGGCCCATGAGGTTTCCCCGAACTTCCTCTGAGATGACCGTTGTGGTGCATTGATCCAAAACCGCACCGAGCGCCCCCGTCCGCTCTGGCTGCGTCGAGGTCTTTACCCGGGCCAGAACCGGTGTTGACTTCTGGGCTACCCGGCGCGGCCAACTCTGCGGGATCGGGCACCGATCTTCGACCGTCTCCGGGGCTTCTGAGACGGTGTGCGTCGTCCCCGGGGCCCTGAGCTGCGGGTTGGGACGCGGATCAGGAATCCCTTGAGACGTTCCGCGGGACGTGGCGCCGAACCGGGCGGGGGCCCAGGGACGGAGAGATTAAACTGATCATCCGAAAGAAGATCAGTTCGCGCCTGTCGTCGACCCGCCAGAGGTGCCCCCCACGTGAGTCAGCACTGGAAACCGCTCCCTGACGATCTTTCGGAGCCCGCTCGACGCCTGGTCGAGGAACTGCGCGCCGTCAAGGACGCGCACCGGATCTCGCTCGCCGAACTCGGCCGGCTGACCTACCTCAGCAAGGCGTCCTGGGAACGCTGGCTGAACGGCAAGCGGCTGATCACCTCCCAGGCCCTGGCCGGCCTGATCGCCGCGCTGGACTGCGACGCCGTGCTGCTCACCTCCCTGCTGCGGCAGGCCGAGGCCGCGCGGGACGCGGAGTCCGTGCCCGGCGCCGCGACCGCCGTGGAGCCGACCGCGGCTGCTGCCCCCGCCGCCGACCCCGTACCCGTCCCGGTCCCCGTCCCGCTGCCCGTCCCGGTGTCCCTCCCCGTCGCCCGCGTCGCCCTCTGGCGGCGGCCGCGGGCCCTGGTCACGGTCGCCGCCGTCGCCGTACTCCTGCTGGTCGCCGGCCTCTACCTGCACGGCCTGAACGGCGGTGGCAGCGCCGCCGCCTCCTCCTCGGGGCGCTCGCCCGCCCCGACCGCCCCGCCCGCGGTGAGCACGGGCGCCCTGCCCGCCCAGCTCTGCCAGTCCGTCGGCTGCGCCGGCAAGGACCCGCAGGCCATGGGGTGCGAGGCCGACGACCACACCGTGCTGACCGGCACCATCGGCAAGGTCGTCCTGTACCTCCACTACAGCCCGCGCTGCCGGGCCGCCTGGGCCGGGATCACCGACGGCTCCCCCGGGGACAGCGCCACCGTCTCCACCGGTACCGGCGGGCAGGAGACCGCTCTGATCCACTGGGGCTACGACAACTACTCGATGATGGTGGACGCCGATGCGCCCGGCACCATCCTCCAGGTGTGCGGCCACCAGAAGGACGGCGACAACTGCACCCTGCCGCTCTCCGGCCCCGCCGCCCGCGCACAGGCCCTGTCCACCACCGCCCCCGGTCTCACGCCGACGGTGACGCCCTCCTCCTGACGGCCCCTCCGGTGGGCGGGTCTGGCCCCGGCCACCGGAGCGGACGCCGGTGATCACACGAAGTTCTTGTCCACGAGCATCTGCAGCACGTTCACGTGGAGGTCCGGGAAGTCCATCGGGACGATGCCGAACCGGGCGCGCTGCCGGGTGCGCGCGCTCAGGTACGGGTAGACCGCCCGGTCCATCACGGCCTGTGAGCTGGTCCGGGGCCAGTAGCCGCCCGCGTAACTGAGGAAGTTCACGAACATCCGCGGATACTGCGGATTGGCGAAGGCCTTGTCGAACTGGGCGACGACGTACCGGCCCTTGTCGCCCAGCGGGTCGGTGCCGCCGGTCTGCCAGACGTCCTGGGTGTCGAACCAGGCGTTCTGGCCGCTGGACCAGTCGATCAGGCCCCAGGGGTTGGCGAAGTCGGCGAGCAGCACCACCTTGCCGCGGGCCGCGCCGAGGGTGGGCCAGCCGTAGAGGTGGAACAGGTCGCGGTAGCCCAGCGCGTCCAGGTAGTGGTCAACCCGCCGCTGGAACTCCGGGTCGTCGAGGGCCTGGCCGCCGGCCCGCTCGTTGCGCAGGCGCATCAGGAGCGTCTCGCCCGGGTGCGCCGCCGCCGCCAGGAAGGCGCGGCACTGGTCGAGCACGTCCTGCAGCCGGATGTGCTGGTAGTTGTCGGAGTGGTAGATCCCGAGTTCGTCGGGCGCCCCCTGGAGGCCGTTGCAGCGGATGTCGAGGAAGCGGACGCCCTCCTGCAACTGCTGCGGGATGCCCCAGTTCTGGGTGTGCGACCACTCCGTCCCGTACCAGGGGTTCTGGCAGCAGGAGTCGTGGGTGCCCGGGACGGTGAGGTCGAGCAGGGACAGGCTGCCGTCCAGCCGGCCCATCCAGCTGTCCGTCGGCACCCCGCCCGGGGTGGCCGGGCCGCCCGCGGCCCGGGCGGCGGGTGCCCCGAGCAGGCCGCCGACGGCGGCCGCACCGCCCGCCCCCGCGCCCCACCTGAGAAGATCACGACGTGCGATGCCCATGGCCCGGCTCCCTCCGCCCCGCGAGCGGCTGCGACGACAAGTCCTGAGGACCGTCCGTCCTGACGACTGGTCAGTCCTGACGACCGTCCGTCCTGACACTCGTCCAACGCCGCCGCGGCGTCAACGGGTTCAGCGCGGGTCGGGCAGCGGGCCGTCCGGGCCGACCACCAGCCACCAGGCGGGCAGCTCGATCCGCTCGCCCTCGGGGGTGAACTCGGTGAGGGACAGCGGCAGTTCTCCGCTGGCGAGGACGGTGAGGCCGGCCGAGCGGAACAGTCCGTCGAAGGCCGCGTCGGCCACCTCGGCGGGGGTGAGTCCGTGGGCGAGGACCGGGCGCAGCTTCGCGGGCGGCCCGGCCGGGGACTGGGCGAGCCCCCTGAGCACCTCCTTGGCGGACTCGGCCAGTTCGACCAGGAAGGCCCGGCCGCGCGATCCGAGCAGGGTGGCGACCGCCTCGGCGACCGGTCGGCGGTCGGCCGGTTCGCTCTGGTGGATCACCCCGCGCACGTACACGTTGGCATCGCCCAGGCGCTCGTGCAGGGCCCGGACGGCGGCCGGGTCGGTGGCGTCCAGCTGGGCGAACTCGGCCCGTCCGGCCCGGTCCTGGCGCCGGGCGAGCTCGACGGCGGTGCCGGACAGGTCGACGCCGACGGCCCGGGGGAAGTGCTCGGCGAGGAAGCGGGTCTGGCGGCCGTTGCCGCAGCCCAGGTCGACCACCGGCAGGTGCGGGTCGTGCAGGTGGGGCCGGAACAGGGCGAGGTGGCGCTCCGCGGTGAGGGCCGGCTCGGCGTCCCAGATGACCGCGCCGGGCTCCTCGGGCGCCTCGCTCCAGAAGCCCTCCCAGGCGTCCCGGTACCGATTCGTCACGCTCATGGCGGGGCCTCCGGAGATCGCGCACGGTGTCGTCACGCACCGTGTCGGAACCGTGTCTACCGGTGCCCGATCCGGAAGGGCAAAATCACCGGCGCGGCCCGCCGGGTGCCGGCGCACGACGGCCGTCCCGCGCCCTCTCGGGGGGAGTGCGGGACGGCCGTCGGCGCCGCTCGCCTCAGTGGCCCGGGCGCCAACCGGCTTCGAGTGCCCTGCTCCCGTCCGGGCGGGTGACAGTGTGCCAGTGGGCGTGCAGCCCGCCGGCGGGACGGTCGGTCGAGCGCGGCGCGCCCATCGCGCCCAGCACGGGGCTGTCCAGGGGGCTGGCGGCCAGCCGCTCCAGCACCTGGGAGAACGCGGCGCGCAGCCCCTGACCCCGGCGGCGGACGTCGGGCACGACGGAATGGAACGCAGCGACCACGGACATGCGACTCACCTCCGGAAGGACCTGCGGAACGTGCAGGTACGTCCCCCAGCTTGCGTTGCTCCGGCCCCGCGCCCGGCCGGATTGACGCACTGCTGACGCGTCGCTGACGGGCCCCTGACGGCCGCGCCGTTCCGGGGTTCGTACCCGATGGGCGGCGGCCTGTCGGGCCGGGGCCCCGCCGGGCCTACGCGCGGGCCCCGGAATTGACCTGACTGGTATTCCGGGGGTGGTGGGGAAAATCCCGGGGGCACGCTCGGGGAGGGAATTTGTCAGGCGCCCGCCAGAACCGGTGGATCCGGGCTCGGCCAAGGGCTCCGGGAGGGGGAGCCGCTGGTCACGGCCGTGCGGTCGGAATCGTCAAATTTCGTCCACGTGCCCGGCATTGAGGCGGGGTCGGCGCCGCCGCGGGCTTTCCCAGCAATTCCCCAGCCCTTGGCAAACCTTGTTCCCAGGCTGCTGCGCCGGGCCCTTCCGGACCGGCATGATCGGCTGACATGAGCCGACTCCCCGCAATACCGCAGGGGGCTTTCGCGTGAGAGCCTTCCGCTTCCTCCCCGCCGTCGCACTGGCCGTCGCCACCGCGGTGATCGGGCTGGCCACCGTCGTCCCGGCCGCCGCCACCAGCTCGCGGGTGGACCTGAACGTCCTGGTGGTCACCGACGGCAACCCCTGGGTCGAGGGCATCCGGCAGCAGTTGGCCGCCGAGGGCGTGCCCACCACCGTCATCGACCTGACCAGCGGCAGCCGGGCCACGATCACCGCCGGCTTCCTCGCCGACACCCTGGCCGACGGCACCCCGCACGGCCACTTCGAGGGCGTGGTGCTGCCCAACGACGCGCCGACCCAGCTCTCCGCGGCCGAACTGGGCACGCTGACCGGGTACGAGCGGACCTACCAGGTCCGCCAGGTGGACGCCTACGTCTGGCCCGGCGCCAACACCGGCCTGACCGCGCCGGCCTGGTCCGGCTCACTGGACGCCACCACCGCCACCGCGACCGCCGCCGCCCGCGGCGACGCCTTCCGCTACCTGAACGGCCCGGTCGCCTTCGAGGGCACCGCCGGCGGCAGCGGATCGTACGGCTACCTGCCGACCCCGCTGCCCGACGACCCGGCGACCGGCTCGCACTTCGAGCCGTACCTGACCGAGACCGTCCCCGGCACCGGCACCCAGGGCAGCCTCGCCGGGGTCTACACCTCCGGCGGCCGCCAGCAGTTGGTGCTCACCTTCGCCTACAACTACTACCAGCAGCAGTTCCGGCTGCTCGCGCACGGCATCGTGGACTGGGTCACCAAGGGCGTGCACCTCGGCTACTGGCGCAACTACTTCTCCGCCCACATCGACGACCTCTTCAACGCCAACTCCCGGTGGAGCCAGGTCGGCAACTGCACCCCGGGCGAGGGCGACTGCGTCGGCAGCGTCCCGGCGACCACGCCGATCCGGATGACGCCCGCGGACGTCACCGCCACCGTCGCCTGGGAGCAGCAGAACGGCTACACCCTGGACTTCCTGTTCAACGGCGGCCCCAGCCTGGACTACGCGGACGCCAACGGCGGCACCGACCCGCTGACCACCGCCCTGCTGGCGAACAAGAACAGCTTCATGTGGCTCAACCACACCTACCAGCACCCGTTCCTGGGCTGCGTGCAGAACTTCACCGTGATCCCGTGGAAGTGCCAGACCGACTCCACGGGCGCGGTCCAGTACGTCGACCAGGCCACCGTCGACAGCCAGATCCGGCAGAACATCCAGTTCGGCCAGGCCAACGGGCTGCCGTTCCGGCCGGGCGAGCTGGTCGCCGGTGAGCACTCCGGCACCGTGATGCTGCCGCAGCAGTCCGCCGACAACCCGAACTTCCTCGCCGCGCTCAGCCGGAACAACATCCAGTGGCTCGGCGTGGACGCCTCCCGGGAGACCGGCGAACGGCAGATCGCCTCGGCGCTCGGCGTGCCCCGGCACCCGGTCAACGTCTTCTACAACGTCTCCACCCAGTCCGACGAGGTGAGCGAGTACAACTGGCTCTACACCTCGAAGGCCAACGGCGGCAGCGGCAACTGCGAGGCCAACCCGACCACCACGACCTGCATCACGCCGCTGAACCTGAACAGCGGCTGGGCGGGCTACGTGCTGCCGCTGCAGGTGAGGATCACCCTCGGGTACGTGCTGAGCAACGACCCGCGGCCGTTCTTCATGCACCAGTCGAACCTGACCGACGACCGGCTCGCCCTGCAGACCCTGACGGCCATCCTGTCCACCTACCGCGGTTGGTACTCGACCGACACCCCGCTGGTCAACCAGACCCTCACCGACGCCGGCACCACCCTCCAGCAGCAGACCGCCTGGCAGCAGACCCGCACCGCGGGCACCGTCGGCGGCTACGTCCAGGGCGGCGTGGTCACCGTCCAGGGCCCGGCCGGCACCGCCGTCCCGGTCACCGTGCCCACCGGCACCACCGTGAGCGGCGGCGCCGCCTTCGGCAGCGCCTACGCCGGTGAGCAGTCCGGGTACACCACGCTCGGCACCGCGCCGACCACGCTCACCGTGTCCAGCGCCCTCTTCGGGACCGCCACCAGCGGCGCGAGTCCGAGCGCCGGGCTCGCGCTCGCCTCGTACTCGACCGGCTCGCCGCACCAGGTGCGCCGCAACGGCACCGCCGTCACCGTCACCGACCCGTTCGGCACCCACGTGCTGCCCAGGCTCGCCGGCAGGCCCGAGGAGGAGCTGCACGTCGGCGGCACCCACCACCACCCGTACCAGATCTCGGTGGCGCCGCCGAAGAAGTGACGTCCCACCCGGTACCGGCGGCCGGCCGGGGGCAGCCGCCCCTGGTCGGCCGCGCCGCTGCCCGGTGGCGGAGCCGGGGCCTGGCCCGCGGTTTTCTCATCACCGACCGGCACAATGCGATCCGGCCCGACCGGGCCGGGCGACGGACGGACCGGCGGACGGAACGGCGGACGGGACCGACGGACCGACGGACGGACCGGCGGCTTCGGGCCGTGACCGTACCGACCGGTACGGTCGGTGGGCTACGGCTGAACCCCGACCGGGGCGGGCGCCGTTGAGCGGGACGGAACGGGACGGGGGAGGAACGCCGGATGGAAGCGGACGGGCCGGAGGTGCGGGAGTACATCGCGGCCCTGGTGCAGATGGGCGCACCGGTGCTGCCGGGGCCGTCCGGCCTGGCGGTGCCGGCCTGCGGCGCGGCCGAGGTGACGGCCGTCGCCCGGCGGCTGGCGCTGGGGGTGCTGCCGGAGCGGCAGCGGCGCGTGGAGCCCACCCCGGGGCTGCTGGGCCTGGCCCGGGCGCTGGTGGTGGACGAGCACCCCTCCGCACCGGGGTGGACGGTGGCCGAGCGGGAGCGGCTGGCCGGCTGGGTCGCGGTGCTGATCGAGCACCGGGGCGAGGACGGGGTGCAGGACCTGGTGGAGGCGCTCAACGACGGCCCGGCGGCACCCGGCACGGACTGAGCCCGGTCCGGGCGTTGGCGGATCGTTGGCAGGTCCTTGGCGGCGCCCGGCAGGCTGCTGTCTGCCGCCACGGGGGATGTCCGGCGGAAGCCCTGCCATGTGCCCTTGCCCGACCTGAGAGGTAGCGCGTGTCGAAGCAGTCCGTCGCTCCGTCCACGTCCGTCGCCCAGCCGCCCGCGGGCCCCCCTGCCGACCCCGTCGCGGCGGCGGAGCCGGCCCCGGTCCGACGGACCCTCGACCCCGACACCCTGGCCGAGATCCACCGGCTGCACGGCGGCTACCTGTTGCGCGCCCTGCTGCGCAACACCGGTGGCGACCGCGGCAAGGCCGAGGACATCCTCCAGGAGACCCTGCTGCGTGCCTGGCAGCACCCGGAGGCCCTGGCCGCCGGCCCGGAGCACAGCCGCCCCTGGCTGTTCACCGTCGCCCGCCGGATCGCGATCGACCACTACCGGATGGCCGCCGCCCGGGCCCAGGAGGCCCTCGGCGAGCCGGTGGAGGACCGCCCGCTCGCCGAGGACCCGTACGAGCAGGTGGTGGTCGCCCGGGACATCGCGCTGGCGCTGCGGCGGGTGCAGAAGCACCACCGCGAGGTGCTGGTCGAGCTGCACCTCAAGGACCGCTCGGTGCTGGAGGCCTCGGCGAACCTGGGGGTGCCGCCGGGGACGGTCAAGTCCCGCAACTTCTACGCCGTCCGGGCCCTGCGGCCGGTGCTGGCGGCCGAGCACGGGTACGCGCCGGCCACCGGCTGAACCCCGCCACCGACCCCCGTGGTCAGTCCTTCCGGGCGACCGGACCGTGCACGGCGGTCCGGTCGCCGCCGGGCGTGTCGCCCGGTGGCTCGCCGGGCGTGCCCCCGGCCTCCGGCCCGTCCCCGGCGCGCAGGCTGAGCGAGGCCTCCAGACCGGCCGTGAACTCGCTGCGGTGCCCGGCCAGCCGGTCGTGCCGGCGGAAGCGCTCCAGCGCCGAGGCCAGCCGCTGCCGCACCTGCGGCGCGCGGCCCCGGGCCATCAGGTGGGCCGCGTAGGACTGCTCGGTGACCGCGTGGAGGTAGAGCAGGCCCGCCTCCTCGCAGGCGGCCAGCAGCCGGTGCCAGGCGAGGTCCGCGGCGTGCTCCCGGACGGTCGGCGGCAGGGCCTGTGCCTCGGTCAGCAGCGACCACAGGTGCACCTGGGTGACCGGGCGGGGCGGCAGCAGCTCCCTGGCCTCCCGGGACAGCCGCTCGGCGGCCGTCGGATCGCCGGTGGCCAGGCTCACCCAGCCCTGGTGGACCAGGGCGTCGACCAGCCGCTTCCGGTCGCCCGATCGGACGGCGAGCGCGGTCGCCTCCGCCGCCAGCCGCTGCGCCCCGGCGGAGTCCCCCAGCATCGCGGTGACCAGGGCCAGCGTGGCCTGGGCCCGCACCCGCGCCGAGGCGGCGGCCGGCCCCTCGACGGACTCGACGGCCGCCACCGCGCGCCGGGCCGCCTCGGCCGACTCGTGCCGGCGCTCCAGGGCGACCAGCGCCTGGGCCCGGCAGTTGTGCAGGAGCGCCACCGCGACCGGGTCGGCGCAGCGCTCCGCCGCCGCCAGGCCGACCTCGGCGCGGGCCAGCCAGTCGGTGAAGCGGCTGGCGCCGTAGTAGAGCGAACCGGTGGTCAGGGCGAGCCGCCAGGCCCGGTCGGGGTCGCTGACGGCGGCCTCGTCGATCAGCGCCCGGAGCACCGGCTCCTCGGCGCGGAACCAGTCCAGCGCGGTGCGGATGTCCACCGCGGGCGGGACGGCCTGCGGGGTCCGGGCGGGCGCCCCGGCCTCCTCCTGGCCGGGGTCGAGGTAGCTGCCGCAGTGCTGCAGCGCGGCCCGGTAGTGGTCCAGCAGCCGGGCTCGGGCCTGCTCCCTGAGCTGCCCGGGCTGTTCGGCCAGCAGCTGGACGCCGAACAGCCGGACCAGCTCGGTGCGGTGGTAGCGGCCCGGGGCGGTGCCGGTGAGCAGGTGGCGGGAGGCCAGCTCGCCGAGCGCCCGGTGGGCGGCCGCAGGGTCGGTGTCGAGCAGGGCGGCGGCGGCCTGGCCGTCCACCTCCGGGCCCGGGTGGACGGCCAGCAGGGCCAGCAACCGGGCTGCCAGTGGCGGCAGTTGGCGGTGGGTGAGGAGCAGCTGCTGGCGCAGGCCGGTGCGCTCGTCGAGCTCCAGGGCGGCCAGCCGGCCCTCGTCGTCGGCGAGGTCGGCGGCCAGCGCGGCGACCGTCCAGTCCGGGTGGGCGGCCAGCCGCGCGGCGACGATCCGCAGGGCGAGCGGCAGGCCCTCGCAGAGCCGGACGAGTTCGGCGGCGGCCGCCGGCTCGGGGCGCAGCCGGCCCGGCGTCAGCAGGTGCTCCAGCAGGGCCAGGGCGTCGTCCTCGGGCAGCGCGGTCAGCCGCAGCAGGGCGGCGTCGTCGGTGGCGACCAGCTTCTCCAGGGAGCAGCGCGCGGAGACCACGGCGGCGCAGCCCGGCCCCTCGGGCAGCAGGTCGGCGAGCTGGTCGGCGTCGGCGGCGTCGTCCAGGACGACCAGCAGCCGGCGGCCCCGGGTGCGCTCGCGGTAGAGCGCCACCCGGCCGGACCGGGTGGCCGGGACGGCGCACTCCGGGACGCCGAGGGCGCGCAGGAAGCGGCCGAGGACGGCGCCGGGATCGGCCGGACCGGCCGGGTCGAGGCCGCGCAGGTCCGCGTAGAGCCGGCCGTCCGGGAAGCGGTCGGCGGCCCGGTGGGCCCAGGCGGTGACCAGGGCGCTCTTGCCGGTCCCGGCGGGGCCCACCACCAGGGCCGGCCCGTCGGTGGCCCGGTCGGGGGCGCAGGCGCGGTCCAGCCAGCGGAACTCGGCCGTGCGGCCGATCAGTTCCACCCGCAGTCCGGGCAGCTGCTGGGGGACCGTCAGGACCGGTTCGGCGGGCGTCCCGGTGCCGGGAACGGCACCGCCGGCCGCCCCCGGCACCGGGACGGCCGCCGGGGCCGCGCCCGGCACCGCCGGTGGCGCCGGCCGGTCGTCCGCCAGCACCTCGGCGAACGCCGCCCGCAGCGCCGGCCCCGGCCGGATGCCCAGCTCACGGTCCAGCCGCAGCCTGGTCCGGTGGTAGGCGCTCAGCGCCTCCGCCGGCCGTCCGGCCTGGTGCAGACAGCGCATCAACAGCGCCACCAGCTCCTCGCGCAGCCCGTCCCGCCGGACGCTCTGCTCCAGCAGCGGCACCGCCGCCGCCCCCGCGCCCTGCCCCAGCCGCAGCGCGGCCCAGCGGAGCAGGGCCGCCGTCGCGGACTGCTTCAACTGCTCCGCGGTGGCGGCCCGCAGGGGGGTGTCCGGCAGGTCCGCCAGCGCCTCCCCGCGCCACAGCCACAGCGCCTCCTCCAGCAGCGCGACCGCCTCCCCGTCCGCACCGCGGTCGGCCCGGTCGGCGGCCCGGCCGGCCAGCCGGGCGAACCGCAGCGCGTCCACCTCCTCGGCCGGCCCGCTCAACAGGTAGCCGTGGGCCCGGGTGTGCAGCTCGAACGGGGTGTCCGTGAGCACCTTGCGCAGCGCCGCCACGTGCCCCTGCACCGCCGCCCGGGCGCTGGCCGGCGCCCGCTCCCCCCAGAGCAGCTCGCAGAACTGGTCCATGCCGACCACCTGCCCCAGCCGCAGCGCCGACAGCGCCAGCACCGCGCGCCGCTGCGCCCCCGCCAGCGTGGCGAGACCGCCCGCCGCGAGCCGCAGCTCCACCGGCCCGAGCAGCCGAATCCGCACCCGTACCCCCACCTCACCTCACCCGAGACCCGACGGCGACCCCCGGGACGGAGCAGTCGTCCTGCGCGCACCGGCCCGGTTCGTGCCCGGACGCTCGTCGCCGCGCGGGCCGCCAGGGGTACAGAGTCCCAGGAGGGGCCGGATGGTTGCCTGGGAGCGCTCGCGGGCCCCGCGGCGGACCGCGGCCGCCGGTTGCCGCGGCGGTGCCCGGGCCGGATAGCGTGCGGGCATGGACGAGCACTCCGAGAGACACGTGAACGCCCGGTACGAGCGGCTGGCCCAGCGGGTCCGCGACGAACTCGCCGCCGCCGGGCTCCCGGTGACGGCCCCCGGTCTGGACCTCGGCCTCGCCACCGGCGCCGAGGTCCGGGTCAGCACCTGGAACCAGCACTTCGGCGCGGCGGACCCGGAGGTGCTGGTCACCTGGCACGTCAGCCCCCGGCTGCGCGGCCGGGCCGGCGAGGAGGCGCGGCTGGCCGACGGCGAGAGCCCGGCGGTCCGGCAGTCGGGCGAGGCCCGGACGGCGATGGCCACCGCGATGATCGCGATCCTCACGGCGGCCGGCTACACCGTGCGCGACCACGGCAACGCGTACGCCCCGTACGACGTCCAGGTCCTCGCCGGGCCCGAGCGCCGCACCGTACCGGCCTGGGCCGACCGCGAACCGGCCCCGGGCGGGCCGGACGACGGGCCCGGGAACTGAACCGCGCCGGTCCGCCCCGTCGTCCTTCCCTACGGGGGCGACGGCGCGGCACCGGGAGCCGACGACCCCCGACGGGAAGGGGAGCATGGAGATCGAGCTGCTCGGGCCGATGACGGTCCGGCGGGCCGACGGCACGGTGGTCACCCCCTCGGCCCCGAAGCGGCGCGCCCTGCTGGCGGCGCTGGCCGTCCGGCTGAACCAGCCGGTGGGCGCCGAGGAACTGATCGAACTGGTCTGGGACGGCGCCGCGCCGCCGACCGCGCGGGCCGCCCTCCAGGGGCACGTGGCCGCGCTGCGCCGACGCCTGGACGACCCCCGGCTGGTGCTGGGCACCCGCGGCGGCGGGTACGTCCTGGAGGGCGACGCGGACCGGGTCGACCTGGTCCGCTTCGGCGCGCTGCACGACCGGGCCGGGGTGCTGCTGCCCGGCTCCGCCGCCCGGCTCGGCGCCGACGACCCGGCCGTCCCGCTGCTGCGCGCCGCCCTCGACCTGTGGCGCGGCCCGGCGCTCGCCGACTGCGGCTCCGAGCTGCTGCGCACCCGCACCCTCCCGGACCTCACCGACCTGCGGCTGCGAACCCTGGACCGGCTGGCACAACGGCTGCTGCTGGCCGGCCGCGGCGGGGAACTGGTCGCCGAACTCGGCGAGGCCGCCGACGCCCACCCGGGCCGCCAGCCGCTGGCGGCCCGGCTGGTCCAGTGCCTGGAACAGGCCGGCCACGGGCTGGAGGCCCGGGCCCGGTACGACCTTGCGCTGACCCGGCTGCCCGGCCCGCCCGGGCCGGAACTGCGGCTGGCCGGCGAGCAGTTGGCCCGCCACACGCCGCCCGACCGGCGCTTCGTCGGCCGCGCCGCCGAACTCGCCGGCCTGCACGAGGCCCTGGCCGTCGCCGCCCGGACCGGCCGTCCGATCCTGGTGACCGGCCCGGCCGGAGCGGGCAAGACCGCGCTCGTCCAGCACTGGGCGGCGCAGCGCTTCCCGGACGGCGTGCTCCGCGCCGACCTGCGCGGCACCCACCCGGACGGGCCGCGCGAACCCGCGGACGTTCTGGCCGGGTTCCTCACCGACCTCGGCGTCGACCCCGAGGCCGTCCCCGCCGGGCTGGAGGAACGCGCCGCCCGATACCGCGCCCTGCTCGCCGACCGCCGGATCCTGATCCTGCTGGACGACGCCGCCGACCACCCCCGGCTCGCCCCGCTGCTGCCCGGCCGGCCCGCGACGGCCGGCTCCGTGCTGGGCCCGGTCGCCGTCGTCACCAGCCGCGACCGGCTGCGCGAACTGCTGCTCCACGAGGACGCCCTGGCGCTCCCGCTCGGCCCGCTCAACGCCGAGGACGCCCGGGCGCTGCTCGCCCGTGGCCTCGGCCCGGACCGCCCCGCCACCGCCCCGCCGACCGCCGCCGAACTCGACGAACTCGCCGACCGCTGCGACCGCCTGCCGCTGGCCCTGCGCCTGGCCGCCGCCCGGCTGGCCGCCCGCCCGGACTGGACGCCGGGCGACCTCGCCGCCGAACTCGCCGACGAGCAGACCGGCCTGACCGCCCTGGCCGGCGTCGGCGGCGGGCCCGACCCGAGCGGCATCACCGCCGCCCTGGACCGCACCTACCGGAAGCTGCCGCCCGCCGCCGCCCGGCTGTTCACCCTGCTGGGACTGCACCCCGGCGCGGTGATCGACACCGCCACCGCCGCCGCGCTCGCCGACCTGCGGCCCGCCGCCGCCCGCACCCTGCTGACCGCGCTCGACGCCGTCCACCTGCTCGCCGAGACCGCACCCGGCCACTACGCCCGCCGCGAGCTGGTCCGCCGCTACGCCGCCGGGCAGGCCGCCGAACTGGACTGCGAGGAACGGTTCGGCGCCCTCGACCGGCTGATCGCCCACTACCTGGAGCTCACCGCCCCCTGGGGGCCGGACGGCAGCGGCGACGGCGGGGGCGGCGGCGACGGCGCCGATGGTGGTGGCGACGGCGGTGCCCGGCCGGCGGCCTGGTTCCGCCGGGAGGAGAGCGCGCTGCGCGCCGTCGTCCTGTGCGCCGAGCAGTACGGGCGCACCGGCGCCGCCTGGCAGCTCGCCCACCGGATCGGCCGGCTGTACGAACTGTCCGGGGACACCGGCGGCGAGGACCGGGCGCACCGGCGGGCCGTCGCCGAGGACCGGGCGCACCGGCGGGCCGTCGCCGAGGACCGGGCGCACCGGCGGGCCGTCGCCGAGATCGGGCTGCGCGCTGCGAAGGCCGCCCGGGACGACGCGGCACTCGCCCGGCTGGGCACCGACCTGGCCGTCCTGCACGTCCACCGGGCGGCCCACCGCACCGCGCTGGACCAGCTCGGGGCCGCCGTCGCGGCCGCCGACCGGGCCGGGGACGCGCTGCTGCGCCACCACTGCCGCCGCCGGGTGGCGGCCGCCCTGGCCCGGGCCGGGCAGTACGACCGGGCGGTGCCGCTGCTCACCGAGCTGGTGACCGCCGCCCGCGCCCCGGCCGCCGGGCAGCTGCTGGTCGGGGCGCTCACCGAGCTCGCCGAGGCCCTGGTGCAGGTCGGTGCCCCGGACCGGGCGCTGGCGCACGCCGACGAGGCGGTCCGGATCGCCACCGACCGTACGGCCCGCGGGCGTTCGGACCCCGCCCGGCCGGGCGCGGAGCGTTCCGGCTCCGGCGAGTGGGCCCGGACCGACCGCGCGGCGGTGCTCGCCACCCACGGCCGGGCCCGCGCCCTGCACGCCCTCGGCCGCCGGGACGCGGCGCTGTCCTCGGCCCGGCTCGCCGTCGCCCTCGGCCGTACCGTCGGCGACCCGGCCGTGGAGGCGCGCTCGCACGGGCTGCTGGCCGACCTGCTGTTCGCCTTCGGCCGCAGCGTCGAGGGGACGGAGGCCAGACGGCGGGAACGGGCGCTGGCCGCGGGGGAACGCTGAGGGGCGGTCAGGGCGGCTCAGGGTGGCCAGGGGCGGCTCAGGGGGCCTCGGGGTCGGGGTGGTCGAGCGGGAGCACCACCAGCACAACTGCCTGCCCGGCCGAGCGGAGCAGGCGGAACTACAGGCGGTTCTGCTGGGCGGATCCGCCCGCCGGGCGCCCGTGTCCCGGGCATCCCCGCAGGCCGCGGCCGGGTACGCGCGGTCCGTCCCACGGGGCATACTTCTGCCTGAGACGAACTGCCCGGCGCGCGGCCCGGCAGAACTGCGGCGGAACTGCGCGAGCGCGGACCAGGGGGCGGGGCGGGGAGATGGCGGTTGCGAGCGGAACCGGGGAGTTCGGCCACCTGCTGGCCGGCCACCGGGTGACGGCCGGGCTGACCCAGGAGGACCTGGCGGCCACGGCCGGGGTCAGCCTGCGCGCCCTCGGGGACATGGAGCGCGGCCGCACCCGAGGACCGCAGCGGCGCACCGTGCAGGCGCTGGCCGCCGCGCTGGGCCTGGACGGCCCGCAGACCGCCGCGCTGGAGCGGGCCGCGCAGTCCGGCCGGCCCCGGGGCGTGCGGCAGGTGCCCGCGCAGGGCCTGTCGGCGGTCACCGACGGCCCGTCCGCCGGGCCCTCCGCCGGGCCGTCGCGCGCCGCCGGGGCGCCCGGACCGGGTACGGCCCCCGGGCAGGCACCGCCCGGTCCCGAGCCCCGCACCGACCCGCCGGTGCCCGGCGCCCTCGCCCTGCCGCGCGACCTGGCCGACTTCACCGCCCGCGAACAGGCCCTCGCCGACCTCGCCGCACTCACCGCGGACCGGCGGCCCGCCCACCCCCGGGTGGTGCTGATCAGCGGTCAGCCCGGCCTGGGCAAGACCGCCTTCGCCCTGCACGCCGCCCACGCCCTCGCCCCGGCCTTCCCGGACGGCCAGCTCTCGCTGGACCTCGGCGGCACGGCCGCCACCCCGCTGCCCGCCCGGGAGGCGCTCGGCCAGGTGCTGCGCGCCCTCGGGGTCAAGGACGGAGAGGTGCCCGCCGGGACGGAGGAGCGGGCCGGGCTGTTCCGCGCCCTGGTGCGCGACCGCCGGCTCGTCCTGGTGCTGGACGACGCCGTCGACGAGAGCCAGGTGCGCCCGCTGCTGCCCGGTGCCGGCCCCGCCGTCACCATCGTGACCAGCCGGCACGCCCTGCCCGGCCTGGAGGCCGTGCACCGGCTGCGGCTCGACGTGCTCTCCCCGGTCGAGGCCACCGCCCTGCTGGCCCGGATCGCCGGGCCGGAACGGGTCGAGGCCGCGCCGGCCGCCGCCGCCGACCTGGCCCGGCTGTGCGGCTACCTGCCGCTCGCGCTGCGGATCGCCGGGCAGCGGCTGGTGGCCCGGCCACAGCAGCCGGTGGCCCAGCTGGCGCGCCAGCTCGCCGCCGAGGAGAGCCGCCTGGACCTGTTGGAGACCGGGGACCTGGCGGTCCGTCCGGCCTTCGAGCTGTCCTACCGCCGGCTGCCCGCCGAAGCCCGGCTGGTGCTGCGGCGCTGCGCGCTGACCGCCGGGCAGGACTTCACCGCGGCCGTCCTGGCGCACTACGCGGGGCTGTCGGCCGGGCGCACCGAGCTGGTCCTGGAGCAGCTCGTCGACGCCGGCCTGGTGCAGCCCGCCACCCCGGAGCGCTATCGGCTGCACGACCTGGTGCGGCTGTACGCGGGCGAGCGGCTGGCCGCCGACGAGTCGGCCGAGGCCGTCGCCGAGGCCCGTACCGAGGCCGGGCGCCGGCTGCTGCGCGAGGCGGTCGGGCACGGCCTGCGGTTCGACCCCGACCACACGGCGACCGCGGGCGCCGCAGCTGCCGCTGGCTCCGGCTCCGCGTCCGGCTCCGGGGCCGCCTCCGCCGACGATCCGGCGCTGCTGCTCACCGAGTCGGCCCGCTGGCTGGAGGAGGAGCACCCGGAGTGGCTGGCCGCGCTGTACCGGGCCCAGCGGGAGGGCCGCCACCGGGAGGTGATCGACACCGCCGAGGCCATGCACTGGTTCTCCGACCGGCTGCTGAGCTGGGACCTCTGGGGCGAGGTGTTCCAGCTGTCGGTGGACGCCGCCCGGGCCTGCGGCGACCGGCGGGCCGAGGCGGTGCACGTGAACTACCTGGCCTGGACGTACACCACCTGCCTGCACCGCTACCAGCGCGGCATCGAACTCGCCGGTGAGGGGCTGGAGTTGGCCCGTGCGCTGGGCGACCACGAGCAGCAGGGCTGGGCGCTCACCTACCTCGGCTCCGGGCTGCGGCACCTGCAGCGCCACCGGGAGGCGAGCGAGAGCTACCAGCGGGCGGCGGACGCCTTCGCCGAGGTCGACAACCGGGCCGCCATGATCGGACGGCTGGTCACCCTGCGCGGCGCGGCGACCTGTCTGCGCGAGCTGGGCCGGGCCGAGGAGGCGGTGGACGTCCGGCGCCGCGCGCTGGCCGGTGCGCTGGAGCTGGTGGAGCGCTGGTCCTCGCCGCTGATGCACCTGCTGGCCGCCATGACGGCGCACGAACTCGGCCAGGACCGGGCCGCGTTGAAGCGCTGGCCGGCCGCCGAGAAGGCCTACCGGCAGGCCCTGGTGCACTACGAGGCGGTCGGGCGCCCGGACAGCATGACCAAGGCGCTGACCGAGCTGGGCACCGCGTTGATCGAGCAGGGGCGGGCGGACGAGGCCCGCGAGATCCTCACCGAGGCGCTCACCGACCTGAGCGCGGACGGCCGCCCGGGCCGGGCCGTCGCGCCGTAGCGACGGTCCGCCCCGGGCGGCCGGTCCTGGGCCAGACCCGCGGTCAGATCGGGGTCAGATCCTGGGTCAGATCCGGGTGTCCTCCACCACCGGCAGACCCTGGTCGTGCTGGACGGTCCGCTGGTTCTGCTGGGCCGGGGCGTTGCCGGTGCGCGGCGCGACCTTCGCCGTCGCCGGCTTCTTCCCGCAGAAGGCCGGCTCCAACGCGTTCATCAGGCCCTGGGTGACCGAGCCGTTGTTGGAAGCGTTGGCGAAGACCACCACCGAGCGCTGCCCGTCCGGGGTGGTGAAGGACTGGGTCTGGAAGCCCTGGACGATGCCGCCGTGCCCGTACACGTCGCCGCAGGTCAGCGAGATGCGGCGGAGCCCCAGCCCGTAGGAGATCTTGGCGGTGGGGGTGGGCAGCGCGGCCTCCATCTGGCGGAGGGAGTCGTCCGAGACCAGCCCGCCGTCGCCGCCGGCCATCAGCGCGGTGAGGAAGCGGTCGAGGTCCTCGGCGGTGGAGATGACGGCTCCGGCGGCCCACACCCAGGAACCGTTCTGCTCGGTGGAGTCCAGCAGCGGCTTGGTGCGGTCGTCGTTGGTGAGGTAGCCGGTGACGTGGGGGCCGTCGATCCGCTGGTCGGGGACGACGAAGGAGGTCTGGCCGAGGCCGAGCGGCTCGATGATCCGCTCGCGCAGCACGTCGGCGTAGGGCCGGCCGGTGAGGTGCTCGACGGCCAGGCCCAGCAGCACGAAGTCGGTGTTGGAGTAGGAGTAGCGGCTGCCCGGCGGGTACTGCTGCCCGTGCTTGACGGACATCGCGACCAGGTCGGCCGGGGCGTACACCGTGCTGCGGATGCGGGCCTCGAACGCGCTGGTGGTCTCCTCGCCGGCCTGCTCCAGCAGGTCGTTGGTGTGGTCGTAGACGCCGGCCCGGTGCTCCATCACCTGGCGGCCGGTCATCGTCCAGCCGTCCGGGAGGGTGCCGGCCGGCAGGTAGTCGCGCAGCGGCCTGTCGAGGTCGATCCGGCCTTCCTGTGCCAGCTGCATCACGAGAACGGCGGTGAACATCTTGCTGTTGCTGCCGACCCGGAACCTCCACGCGGAGTTCATCGGGGTCCCGTCCAGGTCGGCCTTGCCGGCGGTCAGGGAGCGGGTCAGCTCGTCCTCGCCGTGGTCGCGGATGACCGCGAAGGCGCCGGGGGCGCCGGCGGCGATGGTGGCTCGAAGCGCGCTCTGCACCCCCGCGGTGTCGGGGGTGGGCAGGGCCGGGCCGTCCTGGCCGGCGGCCAGGGCGGGTACGGCTCCGGTGGCCGCCAGGACGGCAGCGGCGGCGGCCACCGCGAGCGGACGCAGCAGACGGGTCTTCGCCATGTTCCTCGGCTCTCTCGTGCGCTGACGCGGTGTCGGGTCGCGTCGGGTCGGTGATCACTATCACCGGTTCGGGCGGTCGGTGGCAATGTGAACCTTCGTGCCCGCTTCGTCCGTTGTCGGGCCGTTTTGCCGGGGCACGATCCGTTCTCCGGCTCGGGGGCAAGGTTTTACCTCCCGTCATCTACCCGCGTTGACCACTGCGACCGCATGCTGTTCGGGCCGTTCCGTTCGGCGTGTCCACGTCGTCCATGTGGCTCACGCCACCTGACGCGTCCGCCTCCCGGTGCCGCCACGCGCCGACCTCCCCCTCACCGACCATGGAGTCCCCATGCCCCTGGCCACCCTCGCGCGCCGCGCCGGCGCCCTGCTGCTCGTCGGCGCCGGCCTGATATCCGCCTCCGGCGCCGCCCACGCCGACGCCGCCGTCACCGCCGGCTACTCGACGATCGTCTTCCCGGACCAGGACCACAGCGCGGTCTACAGCCTGATCAACTCGGCCACCAGGTCCGTCGACGTGACGATGTACGAGCTGCGCGACACCACGGCCGTGAACGCCCTGATCGCCCGTCAGCGCGCCGGGGTTCGGGTCCGGGTGATCCTGGACGGCAAGCACAGCTCGGTCAACGGCGCCGCCTACTCCGCGCTCAAGGCCGCCGGCGTCGGCGTGACGTACTCCTCCTCGGCGTTCGTCTACACCCACCAGAAGACCGTCACCGTGGACGGCGCCAAGTCGCTGATCCTGACCGGGAACCTGGACGCCACCTACTACTCCAGCAGCCGCGACTACGGGGTCGTCGACACCGACGCCAACGACGTCGCCGCGATCGAGCAGGTCTTCGCCGCCGACTACGCCAAGACCTCGATCACCCCCTCGGACGGCGACAACCTGGTCTGGTCGCCCACCGACTCGCAGGACCGCCTGCTGGCGCTGATCAACGGCGCCCGGACCTCGCTGGACGTCGAGGAGCTGGAGTTCGGCGACCCGGCCCTGGTCGACGCCATCACCGCCGCCGCCGACCGCGGTGTCACCGTCCGCGTCGTCGGGATGAACCCGGACACCTACGGCTCCTCCTTCGACGAGGTCACCACGGCCGGCGCCAAGGTGGTCACCTACTCCTCCACCACCGGCCTGTACATCCACGCCAAGGCCATCGTCGCCGACTACGGCATGCCCACCGCCAAGGTGTTCGCCGGCTCGGAGAACTTCTCCGACAACTCGCTGAACAACAACCGCGAGCTGGGCCTGATCGTCTCCGACTCCGGGGTGCTCACCACGATCGAGTCGACCTTCGCCACCGACTTCGCCAACGGCACGCCGTACTAGGCCGGTCCGGCGGATCGGTCCGGTAGGCCGGTCCGGTCGCACTCCGGGTAGCTCAGTCACCTCCCGTCCGGGCGGCCCAGCCGGGGCCGCCCTCCACCCGAGGAAACGTCATGACTTCGTCCGCGAAGCCCCTGAACGACGCCCCCCGTCCGCGCTCCCGCTCCCGCCGCACCGCGACCGCGATCGGCTCGGCCGTCGCCCTGGTCGCCGCCTCGGCCGGGCTGTGGGCCGCCACCGCCAGCACCGCGCAGGCCGCCGGGCTGCCCACGCCCGACCACATCGTGGTCGTGGTGATGGAGAACCACGCCTACAGCCAGGTCATCGGCAGCAGCAGCGCCCCCTACCTCAACAACACCCTCAAGGCGGGCGGCGCCAACCTCACCCAGTCCTACGCCATCACCCACCCCAGCGAGCCGAACTACTACGCGCTGTTCTCCGGCTCCACCCAGGGCCGGGTCGACGACAGCTGCGTGACGGTCGGCGGCTTCCAGGCCCCGAACCTGGCCTCCGAGGTGCTCGCCGCCGGGAAGACCTGGGCGAGCTACAACGAGACCCTGCCCAGCCAGGGCAGCACGGTGTGCAGCAGCGGCAAGTACGCGCAGAAGCACAACCCCTGGTTCGGCTTCGGGAACGTCCCGCTCGACAGCGCCAAGACCTTCGCCCAGTTCCCGACCGACTACACCACGCTGCCCAACGTGTCGTTCGTGGTCCCGAACCTGTGCAGCGACATGCACGACTGCTCGGTCGGCACCGGCGACACCTGGATCAAGAACAACCTCGGCGGGTACGCCGCCTGGGCGCAGAGCCACAACAGCCTGCTCGTCGTCACCTTCGACGAGGACAACAGCCTGTCCGGCAACCGCATCCCGACCCTGGTCTACGGCGCCCATGTGACGCCGGGCAGCAGCAGCTCCACCACCTACAACCACTACAACGTGCTGCGCACCCTGGAGGACCTCTCCGGGGCGAGCGGCCACGCGGGCAACGCGGCCGGTGCCACGGACGTCACCGGCATCTGGAACTGACCCCGCGCGGCTGACGGGCACCCACCCCGGACCGGCGAACGCCCCGGCGGTCGCCGGTTTCCGGCGGGCGGTGGCCGGTGGCGGCGGCGGGTGCCCGGCTGGTATCGATAGGGGCGTGCGATTCGAACAGGTGCCGATGCCGGAGCAGGTGGGGGAGCGCCCCCGGGACGCCCGGGGGTACCCGGTGCCGGCGATCACGCCGTGGCAGGACGGGCAGCCGCAGTTCGCGCTGACCGACCACGGGCGCAGCGCCGACTGCGCGCTGGAGCGCCGCTGTTCGGTGTGCGGCGCCCTCATGCCGCGCGGTCCGGTCTGGCGGGTGGTCGGTCCGGCGGAGAGCGCCGCGATCGCGGAGGCGCTCGGGGCCGGGCGCCCGTACCGCAATCTGGCGCCGACCATGGAGGGCCCGGGTCACCGCGCCTGCATGCTGTATGCGTCGATGGTGTGCCCGTACCTGGCCCGGCCCAACGCCCGTCGGCGGGTGAGCGCCGCGGGCGCGGGGGAGGGGCTGACCGCTGCCGCCGTCCGTGGCGCGGCGCGCGGTGGGACGGGCGCGGTGGTCGGGTTCGGCGACTACGAGTACGCGGTCACCGAGGAGCGGGTGCTGTTCCGCTTCCTCGACCTGGTCGAGTTCCTGCCGCACGAGTCGGCGGACGAGCACCTCGCGGAGCTGCGTGTCGAGTTGGCGCGCCCGGCCCCGGATCAGGGCCGGTAGACCGGCAGGCCCTTGACGGTGGAGACCTGGACCGGCGCCGCCGAGCCGTCGGCCGGTACGGTGCTGACGCCGTCCGGGGTGCGGGCCGCGACGGTCCTGCCGTCGGGGGACCACGCGGGCTCGGTGTAGTCCGTGGTGGCCGAGGGGGTGAGGTCCTTCTCGGTCGTCCGGTCGTGCTCGGTGGAGCGGGTGAACAGGTGGTCGTGGCCGTTCACCGAGCGGACGAAGACGATGTTCCCGCCGTCCGGGGACAGCGCGGGCTGGGAGCCCTTGCCGATGTCCCGGGTGGCCGGGCGGATGTAGTCGTCGTAGATGTACACCTCGCCGGACGGGGTGTTGGCGTACGCGATGTCGGCCCGCTGCCCACCGGCGTTGGCCCAGGTGTTGCCGGTCTGCGGCGGCTGCGGGGCGCCGGCCGCGTCGCCGGCCTCGGAGTTGTGCGGGGCGAGTTCCTCGACGGCGCCGCCCTTGGCGGGCACCTTCTCCAGCCGCAGCACGCCGCCCTTGCTGGAGGTGAACACGATGTTGTTGTAGCGGTCGGTCTCGTCGGGCACCGCGCCGCCGCTCGGCCCCTTGTCGGCGTGCTGCCAGGTCGGGTGGGACCAGGTCTCGCCACTGGGGGCCTTGGCGAGGGTCGCCCTGCCGCTGCCGTCCGGGGCGGCGGTCAGCAGGTTGCCGTCGCCGTCGACGAAGACGGCCTTCTTGCCGTCGGGGGACCACGCGAGGTCGCGCACCACGGTGCCGAAGTCGACGGTGGTGCCGTTCATGGCGACCGTCCGGGTGCCCGTGCTGATGGTCAGGTGGTTGGCCGCGGAGGTGCCGTTGACCTCCTTGCCGCCGGGCTCCTTGCCCCCCGGCTCCTTGCCGCCCGGCGCGGGGCTGCCGGAGTGCGATCCGCCGCCCGGCGCCGCCGTGACCGGCGCGCTGGGGGCGGCGGTCGATCCGGAGTCGCCGTTCTCGGGGCCGCAGGCGGAGAGCAGGACCGCGCCCGCGGTGGTCATCAGGGCGATGGCGGCGGCGGTGCCGAATCTGTTGCGCACGGACATCTCTTGGTCCCCCTCGGTGGTGCTGTGGCTTTCGACAAGGAGGTTCCCAGCCCGAGGTCCGCGGCCGGTGGGGGCTTCGTCACAACCCTGGAACAGTGCGGGCCCGTCGGCGTCGGGACTGGGCCGGGCCGCCCGACGCCGCGTCAACCGGCCGCGCCCGCAGCGGCCGGAGCGCTCAGAGGCCGAGCTCGGTGAGGCCCGGGTGGCTGTCCGGGCGTGGGCCGGCCGGCCAGTGCAGCAGGCGCTCCCCGGGGGCGATCGGCAGGTCGTTGATGCAGGCGAGCCGACGGGCCATCAGGCCGTTCGCGTCGAACTCCCAGTTCTCGTTCCCGTACGAGCGGTACCACTGCCCGGCGTCGTCGTGCCACTCGTAGGCGAAGCGGACGGCGATCCGGTCGCCGTCGTGCGCCCACAGCTCCTTGACCAGGCGGTAGTCGAGTTCGCGCTGCCACTTGCGGGTGAGGAAGGCGGCGATCTGCTCGCGGCCGGTGAGGAACTCGGCCCGGTTGCGCCAGCGGCTGTCGGGCGTGTAGGCGAGGGCGACGCGCCGCGGGTCGCGGGTGTTCCAGGCGTCCTCGGCGGCGCGGACCTTGCGGTGGGCGGACTCCTCGGTGAAGGGGGGTACGGGAGGGCGCTGTTCGGTCACGGGATTCTCCTTGAGAACGGGCGTTCCGCCGGTGAGAACGATCGTTCTCACCTTGGTCGCTACCCTAGGAGAATCATCGTTCTCACGCAAAGGGCACGGCAGATGGAACAGATGGACCCGCTGGAACAGATCGACCCGCGGACCCGGATCCTCGACGCGGCCGAGGAGCTGTTCTACGGACGGGGCGTCCAGGCGGTCGGGATGGACGCCGTCCGGGCCGCCTCCGGGCTGACCATGCGCCGCGTCTACCAGCACTTCCCGGCCAAGGACGAGCTGGTCGAGGCGTACCTGCGGCGGCGCGACGCGCGGTGGCGGGCGAGCCTGGCCGTCCACGTCGCCCGGGCCGGCGGCACGCCCCGGGAGCAGGTGCTCGCGGTCTTCGACTGGCTCGGCCGGTGGTTCGCCGAGCCCGGGTTCCGCGGCTGCGCCTTCGTGAACTCCTTCGGCGAGCTGGGCGCGACCAGCCCCGCCGTCGCGGCCGCCGCCCGGCACCACAAGGCGGAGTTCGCCGGGTACCTGGCCGGCCTGGTCGACGCCGCCGGCGCCCCGCCCGCCACCGCCGCCCAGCTCGCGCTGCTGGCCGAGGGTGCGATCACCGTCGCCGCCGTGCACGGGGACCCGGCCGCCGCCGCGGAGGCCCGCGCGGCCGCCGCTCTGCTGCTGGACGCGGCGGCACCCGTACGGAGCTGAACGCGGCGGCCGTTCGGGGCCGGGGTCCGGGTCCACACTCCCGGACCCCGGGTCGGGGGGCGGCTCAGTCGATGGTGTAGCCGGAGCCGTAGGCGGTGACGGTGAACGGGCCGTCCAGGTCGTAGTTGCCGGTGGCGGCGATCCGCCGCAGGCACTCGACCCGGTCGACGGACTTGCGCCACTCCTCGGCGGTGGAGGAGTTGGAGGGGTTGTTCAGGTCGTCGATCCGGACGTCGAAGAAGGCGTCCAGCCAGGCGCGCTCACCGGCGGCCGAGGGTGCGCCGACCCTGGCCGTGGTCCGGCCGATCAGCGCGGGCAGGGCGTCGTACTCGCTGCCGTTGCCGTGCTGGATGGAGGCGTCGTAGAGCTCGGCGCGGGCCAGCGCGGTGGTCAGGCCGAGCCGGTCGGCCTGGTCCATGGCCGGGGTGAAGTAGCGCTGGTCGACCTGGTCGTCCTGGACCTGCCGGAAGGCCGGGTCCTGGGCGGCCTGCTGCCAGGCGGCGATGTAGTCGGCCTCGGGCAGGCCGCTGGTGTCGCCGCTGCCGGCGGCGGCCAGGCGCTCCAGTTCGGGGATGAAGCGGGCGAGCGGGTTGTCGGGGGCGACCGCGGTGTAGGCGCGGACCACCTTGAGGGCGTCGCCGTCGTTGGTGGTGAACCCGGCCCGGCCCGCCGTGACGCCGCGGCCGTCGTTGATGTTCTCCGCGTAGCCGTACTGGATGGTGGTGGTGCTGTTCTCGAAGACGCTGACCAGCTGGTCGGCGCGGCGGCGCTGGTCGGGGGTGAGCCCGCCGGCGGGCACCCGGGGGGCGGTGCCCGCCTGTCGGGCCGCGGCCGCCGGGGCGGCGGGCTGCTCCGGTGCGGCCTGGGCCGGGCCCACGGCCCAGGCGCCGCAGGCGGCGGTGGACAGGAGGAAGGCGGCGAGTGCCGTCCCGGTGCTCACTGCCCGGGCGGTGTTCCTGGTGGTCCTGCCGGCGGTGCTGCGGTTCATGGGGAGGTCGTCCTCTCGGTGGGGGGGAAGAGGTCGTGCTCGGATCCGGCGATTCTTGTTAGGAAACCTTCCTAACGATGGGCATTGAACCACCGGCCGCTGCCCCCGCCAAGCCGTCGGGCGGGGTGGAGTTCGGTGCGGGTACGCCCCTTCTGCCCCACGCGCCCCTCGTTTATCGCCCGTTGATCGCCGCCGCCTAGCGTCGGGGCCATGGACGACAGGACGGCCGAGTGGCCGGGGGCGGCGCCCGAGGGGCGGATGACCGAGCAGGACGCCGAGCGGTTCCGGCAGTTGCTGGCCGGGCTGGAGAGCTCGCTGGCGGCGGACCGGGAGGTGGCGGGGCGTGAGACCTGAGGCCGCCGAGCCGCGCGGCCCGGTGGCGGTGCTGCCGCTCTGGCGGCGCGGGGAGGAGTACCGGGGCGCGGACCGGCCCGGGGTGCTGCGGGGGCACCCCGGGCCGGTGGCGTCGGATCAGCCGGAGCCGGAGCCGGAGCCGGAGCGGAACTGATCGTCCGTCAGCAGTCGCACCCGCAGTCGCAGCCGTCGCAGCCGCAGGAATCGCAGCAGTCGCACCCGCACTTGCCGCACTCGCAGCAGCTGGGGTCGCAGCAGTCGCAGGCGTTGCAGCAGTCGTGCCGCTCGCAGAAGCCCTTGCGGCGCTCCCGGCTGAACGGGTCGTCGTGCTCGCAGCAGAGCAGCTGGCAGGAGCAGGCCATCAGCGCCCACACCGCGCACCCGGCGAGCAGGTTGCGCGGGTGCGGCGGCTTCCCGCCGAGCGGCGGGCCGAAGCCCGGGCCCTGCGGCACCCACGGGGGGAGGGGCGCCTGGTCCGGGGCCTGGCCGGGCGGCACCTGCCGCGGCGGCGAGTCCTGCGGGGTGTCGGCGGCGGCGTGCTCGGCCCCGGCCGGACCGCGCCGACAGCTCGCCGCGTGCCCGGCCCGGCCGAAGACCCGGTCCACCGCGGTCTCCGTCTCGTGGGCGAGCAGCACGTGCACCAGGGCCCGGTCGGTGAGCTCGACCTCCCGGAGCGCGAGCCGGATGCCGTGCACGGCGTCCCGGCAGAGCCGTTCGGCCTCGGCCCGGTCGGTGCCGGTGGCGGTCAGCGGGTTCCAGGCGCCCGAGGCGGCGTCGGCCGCCTGGTCCTCGGCGGCGTCCAGCAGGTGGGCGAGCCGGCCGAACAGCCGCCCGGCCTCGGCGAGCGGGGCGGCGTTGCCGGGCCGCCCGGCGATCACGGCGGTGTGCGCGAAGGCGGCCGAGGTGGCGGTCTCGGTGGGCTCGGTGACCAGCAGCACGGAGCCGCCGGGCCGCAGCGAGCGCTCCAACTCGCCCTGCCGGGAGGCGGCGTCGAGCAGCACGGCGGTGTCGAAGCCGACCGCGGAGGCGCTGCCCGCGCTCTGCCGGTCCCAGCGCCTGGTCACCGCGCGGGCCCCGGCGGCCACCGGGCGGCGGGCGAACACGCCGTCCCGGTCCTCGACGTGGTCGCGGATCTTCACCGAGGCGAGCGCGAGCGAGACGGCGGCCGCCAGCCGGGCGCCCTCGCCCTTGGCGACGGAGGCCGTGCGCATGCCGCGCAGCGGGCAGGGCCCGGCCGTGCGGCGCCAGTTGGTGTCGGTCGGGGCGGCCTGGGCCTCGACCAGGACGGAGATGATCAGGCCGTCGTAGTTGGTGGCGGTCCGGGCGAGCTGCCCGTGGTCGTCCCGCAGGGCGAGGCAGAGCCCGCACAGGTGCGCCATCCAGGAGGTGCGGAGGCGTTCCGACAGCCGGTGGCCGCACGGTCTGATGATGCCGAACACGATCGTTGGTCCCCCTCGCCGGTGGGCCGCGGCACGGCCCCTCGGGCCGCTGACCGGCCCCTTTGTCGCCGAACATCATATGATCACCGGCTCGGTGACGGCCGACGGGCGGCCGAACCGACGCCGCCCCGAGACCGAGCCGCCGTCAGACCTTCACAGTCTCCGGAGAACTCCCGGGAAGGTGATCCCAGATCCGGGATAGCATCACGGATATGGGAATCGACACCGCCGCCGACGAGCGGCTGGCACAACGGCTCGCCGAGTTGCGGGTCGAACGCGGCTGGACGCTGGAGGAGTTGGCGCAACTGGCCGACGTCAGCCGGTCCACCCTCTCCCGGGTGGAACGCGCCGAGGTCAGCCCGACCGCCGCCCTGCTCGGGCGACTGTGCACCGTGTACGGGCGGACCATGTCCCGGCTGCTCGCCGAGGTGGAGTCCGGCCCCGCCCGGCTGGTCCGGGCCGGCGACCAGCAGCTCTGGCGCGACGAGGCCACCGGCTTCGTCCGTCGCTCGGTCTCCCCGCCGCACGGCTCGCTGCACGCCGAGATCATCGAGGGCCGGCTCCCGGCCGGCGCCGACATCGCCTACGACCGCCCCTGCCTGCCCGGGCTGGAACACCACCTCTGGCTGTTCGAGGGGCAGTTGGAACTCACCCTGGACGGCGAGGCCGAACTCCTCGGCCCCGGGGACTGCCTGCGCTACGGCTCCGGCAGCATGCGCTTTCGCAGCCTCGGCCCGGGCGAGGCCCGCTACGCCCTGGTGGTGGTCGAGTCATGAGCACCGCCACCGGCCCGATACCGGAGCGGGCGGGCAGGCAACGCTTCGACGCCGCCGGGCGCCGCGTCCTGCTGGTCTGCGTCGCGGGCGGCTTCACCACCCTGATCGACCAGTCCGTCCTGAACACCTCCCTCCCCGCCCTGCGCCAGACCCTGCACGCCCAGCCCGCCCACCTCCAGTGGATCGTCGCCGGGTACTCCCTCGCCTTCGGCCTCGCCCTGATCCCCGGCGGCCGCCTCGGCGACGTCAAGGGCCGCAAGTGGTTCTTCGTCACCGGCCTGGCCCTGTTCACCGCGGTCAGCCTGGTCTCCGCGACCGCCACCGCCCCGGAGGTGCTGATCGCCGCCCGGCTGCTCCAGGGCGTCGGCGCCGGACTGGTCAACTCCCAGATGATCGGCACCCTCCAGGACGTCTTCGACGGCCAGCTGCGCGCCCGCGCCCTCGGGATGTACGCCGTCACCGGCAGCCTCGCCTTCGCCCTCGGCCCGCCGGTCGGCGGCCTCGTCCTGGCGGCGGCCGGCCCCGAACTCGGCTGGCGGCTGACCTTCCTGCTCAACCTCCCGTTCGGCCTGGCGACCCTGCTGCTGGCCGTGCGACACCTGCCCGCGCCCCGCCCGGCCACCCGGCACGCCGACCTCGACCTGCTCGGCCTGCTGCTGGTCGGCGCGCTCACCCTCGCCCTGATGCTGCCCTTCGTCCAACCGCCCGGCTGGGCCGGCTGGCTGGCCTTCGGAGCCGGCGCCCTGGCCCTGCTCGGCGCACTGGTCGGATGGCAGCGCCGCTACGCCCGGACCGGCGGGCACCCGCTGATCCACCCCGCCCTCAGCCGCTCCGCGCCGTACGCGCTCGGCACGGCCACCGCGATGGCCCAGTTCGGCTCCTCGCTGGCCGCCTCGCTCGTCCTCACCATGTTCCTCCAGGACGGCCTGGGGCTGTCCCCGATGGGCGCCGCCCTGGTCTCGCTGCCCTCCGCGCTGGCCATGGCGGCGGCCTCCGCGCTCGCCTGGCGGGTGGTGCAGCGGCTCGGCCGGCGCACCGTCACCCTCGGGATGACCGGCTCCGCGCTCGCCATGCTGCTCAGCGGCGCCGTCGCGCACTGGGCCCCGGCCGCCGTGCTGCCCTGGCTGCTCGCCTTGCTCCAACTGCTCAGCGGCGCCTCGGTCGGCCTGATGGGCTCCACCAACCAGGCCTACGTGCTGCGCCACGCGCCCGCCGAGGCGGCCGGGGTCAGCGGGGCGATCCTGCAGATGGCGCAGCGGATCGCGGCGGCCGTCGCGGTCTCCGCGCTGTCCGGGGTCTACCTGCGCGAGACGGCCGGGGGCGGCGGCCACCGCTCCGCCTACCTGGCGGCGAGCCTGGTCTGCGCGGCGGTGGCCGGACTCGCCGTGCTGGCCTCGGTGTTCGCCGGCCGGGCGGCCGGGCCGGAACGCACCCCCGACGGCACCGCCCCGGTGCGCCGAGGGCGAACGGCCGTCCGGTAGCAGCCGGTCGGCGCGTACGGTGTCGCCATGACGACAGTACGAACGGTGGAACTGCCCGGCGTCACGCTCGCCTACCGGGAGAGCGGACGCCCCGACGGCCCGCCGCTGGTGCTGCTGCACGCCCTCGGCGAGCGCGCCGCCGACTGGGAGCCGGTGCTGCCCGAGCTCGCTCCCGACCACCACGTGTACGCGCTCGACCTGCGCGGCCACGGCGACAGCGGCCGCACCGCCCGCTACGGCCTGGCCGAGATGCGCGAGGACGTGCTCGCCTTCCTCGACGCGCTCGGCCTGGCCCGGGTCGACCTGGTCGGCCACTCGATGGGCGGCGTGGTCGCCTACCTGCTCGCCCAGGCCGCACCCGAGCGGGTCGACCGGCTCGTCCTGGAGGACATCGCCGCCCTGTACCCGCGCCCGTCGAGCGTGCCGCCCGAGGGCGCGGACGAACCGGCGCACTTCGACTGGGCGATGGTCCGGGCCGTCAAGGCGCAGCTCGACACCCCCGACCCGGCCTGGCGGGAGGGGCTGGCCCGGATCACCGCCCGCACCCTGGTTGTCGCCGGCGGTGCCACCAGCCACATCCCGCAGGAACGGGTCGCCGAACTCGCCCGGCTCGTCCCGGACTGCCGCCTGGTCACCATCGAGGCCGGGCACCTGGTGCACCGCACCCGGCCCGCCGAGTACGTCGCCGCCGTGGCCCCGTTCCTGGCGCCCTGAGCGACCCGGCCGTCCTGCCCGGACCCGCCGGCCGTCCCGCCGGGATCCGCCGGCAGTCCCGCCCGGACCCGCCGGTCGACGTCCTCGGCCGCCGGTGCCCGGTACGACCGCCCCCTCAGACCCCCTGCTCGGCGGGCAGCCGCCCGCTGCGCACCGCCGCCAGCAGCTCGGCGTGGTCGGCCTCGGTGCGGTCCGCGTAGGTGACGGCGAAGGCCGCGACCGCCTCGTCCAGCGCCTCGTTCTTGCCGCAGTACCCGGCGAGCAGCCCCGGGTCGGCGGTGTGGGCGTGCGCCCGGGCGAGCAGCGCGCCGGTGATCCGGGCGTAGTCGTCCAGCTGGCCCGGCAGCAGCGCGGCCGGGTCGACGCTGCCCTTGCGGTTGCGGAACTGCCGCACCTGGTAGGGGAGTCCGTCCACGGTGGTCCACCCGAGCAGGGTGTCGCTGACCACCTGCATGTGCTTCTGGCCGAGCACCACGCGCCGCCCCTCGTGCTCCTCCGGCCGCTGCCCCCGGCCGCCGTCCAGGTACGGCAGCAGGACGGACGGCCGGGCCTCCTTCACCTGGAGCACCAGCGGCTGGTCCCGGTGGTCGGTGAGCAGCACGACGTACGAGCGGGTGCCGACGCTGCCGGTGCCGACCACCCGGAACGCCACGTCCTGCACCCGGTAGCGGGACAGCAGGGTGCGCACCTCGGCGGGCACCGTCGCCACGTACGGTCCGAGCGCCCCGGCCACCGCCCGGGCGGTCGCGTCGGTGACCTCGGTGAGCACCGGCGGAGCGGCCGTGAAGCGCCAACCGCCGTCCGCGGTACGGATGGTGCTGCGGGCGGCGAACCGGGCGCTGGTGTTGCCGAGGGCCTTCGCGCCGACCCTGGTCAGCACCTCGGTGAGGTCGTGCGCCTCGGTGAAGGACACCAACTGCTCGTCCGCCACGGCGTTCCAGGCGTCCAGGGCGGGCAGCTTGGCGAGCGTGCGCATGGTGCGCCGGTAGGAGGCGGCCGCGTGTGCGGCGGCGGCCCGGGCGGTGGTCTCGCTCGCCCCGGTCTCCCGCCCGGCCAGCACCAGGCTGGTGGCCAGCCGCTTGAGGTCCCACTCCCAGGGGCCGGGCACGGTCTCGTCGAAGTCGTTGATGTCCATCACGAGTTGGCCGCGCGCGTCGCCGTACAGGCCGAAGTTGGCCGCGTGGGCGTCCCCGCACAGCTGCGCGGTGACGCCGGTCACCGGAGTGCCCGCGAGGTCGGCGGCCATCAGCCCGGCCGACCCGCGCAGGAAGGCGAAGGGCGTGGCGGCCATCCGGCCGACCCGGATCGGCACCAGCCCGGGGATCCGGCCGGCGTTGGAGGCCTCGATCGCCGCCACGGCGGTGGGCCGGTCGGGCGCGGGCGCGAACTCCGCGTGCCGCTCCCGGGGGACGCGCTCGCGCAGGGCCTTGCCCTGCTCGCGGGCCCGCTGCGCCCGGCCGTCCGGGCCGGTCGCGAATCCGGGGACGCCGAACTGCCGCCGTGCCGTGCTGCCTCTGTTCTCCGTCACTGTCCCCGCCCCGCCCGCCTTGCTCGAACTCCCGCCCGTGACCTGCACGGATGGCTCACCAGGGGGAGGACGTCCGGGATGGCGCGGTGGTTCCCGGGGCCGCTGGGCCAGCTGGGGCCCGCCGTGCCGCGCGGGTGGGCCGGGGCCTACCGTGGGGCGGGTGACTGAGCTTCGGAACGGCCTGACGGTACGACTTCCCGCCGCCGCGGCGGCGCTGGTGACGGTGGCGGCGGGCCTGGGCGTGCGCGCCGTGCTGACCGGCGAAGTGGCCAAGTGCGCGGGCGACGCGCTCTACACCGTGCTGGTGTACGCCCTGGTGGTGCTGGTCGTGCCCCGGGTGCGGCCGCTGCGGGCCGCCCTGGTGGCGGCCGCGGTGAGCTGGGCGGTGGAGCTGTTCCAGGCCACCGGCCTGCCGGACGCCTGGGGGCGGCACAGCGCGCTGGTGCACCTGGTGCTCGGGTCGACCTTCAACCCGCCGGACCTGTTCTGGTACCTGGTCGGCGCGGCGGGCGCCGCGCTGTCGGGACGGGGGGGGGGGGGGGGGGGGGGGGGGGGGGGGGGGGGGAGAGAGGGGGGGGGGGGGGGGGGGGGGGGGGGGGGGGGGGGGGGAGGGT
>NZ_JBVHYH010000056.1:0-27397 GCF_055569135.1 Kitasatospora sp. NPDC029367 | reverse complement strand
ATCCGTTCGCCCCCCCTCCTCTCCCTCCTCCCCCCCCCCCCCCCCCCCCCCCCCCCCCCCCCCAGCACCCGGTGCGAATGTCTGACGGAGCGTCAAATTCTGACGTGCCATCAGAGTGGCAGCAGCTCCGGGCGCTTGGCCTCGACGTGGTCGCCCGAGGACTCCCCGCGCAGGCGTCGGCCGACCCAGGGGATCAGGTACTCGCGGGCCCACTGGAGGTTCTCCCGCCGCTGGTCGGCGGGGGTGAGCGCGCGGGCGGTCGGCCACGGGGCCTCCGGGTCGTCCTGGGTGCGCAGGCCGAGCGAGCGGGCGGCCAGCAGGGCGACCCGCTGGTGGCCCTCGGGGGAGAGGTGCAGCCGGTCCTCGCTCCAGGCCCGGCGGTCCTGCACCGCGCGCAGCGACCACAGGTCGGCGACCTTGCAGTCGTAGCGGTCGGCGACCGCCCGCATGTGGCCGTTGTAGGTGGCGATCTTGCCGCGCAGGTGCTTGAGCAGCGGCACCTCGCGGGTGTCGAAGCCGGTGCAGATCAGCACCGTCCCGGCGTTCTCGGCGAGTTGGGCGATGGCGGCCTCGAAGCGGACGGCCACCTCGTCCGGGTCGCTGCCGGGCCGGAGGATGTCGTTGCCGCCGGCGCAGAAGGTGACCAGGTCGGGCTGGAGCCGGCGGACCTGCGGCACCTGCTCGGCCACGATCTGGTCCAACAGCCGCCCCCGCACCGCCAGGTTGGCGTAGCGGAACCCGCCCGGCGGCCGCCCGTCGGCGAGCAGCCCGGCCAGGCGGTCGGCCCAGCCGGCGAAGGCGCCGTCGGCACCGGGGTCGTTCAGGCCCTCGGTGAAGCTGTCCCCGAGGGCGGCGTACGAACTGAGGTCAAGGGTCTCCTGGAGGTTCGGCATGAAAGAGATAGTTCACCCATTCAAGTGACCTACGCCACCGTAGGTGAGCCTGGCGGAACGTGAGATGGGCCACGTACCCTCGACGGCCCCGCCCGGCCGCAGAGCGCCCGGTCCGGGAAAGCACAAGGTCCGTTCCCCCTTCCGCTTTCCGGCCCGCCCGCACGATGCTCGAAGGACGGCGCGCCGCTCCGGCCGCCGTACCTTCCCTGGGGGAGCACCGGCCATGAACAGCTCCGAGAACTGGACCGTCGACGACCGCTGCACCAACTGCGACGTCGCCCGGCAGCTCGCGCCCGACCTGATCCGGGAGCGCGACCGCAAGTCCGAACTGGTCCGCCAGCCGCGCGACGAGGCCGAGCGCCGCCAACTGCTCGCCGCCGCCCACGCCTGTCCGACCCGCTCGATCCGCCCCGGCAACGGCCGGCTCGACCGGGCCACCGACCCGTTCCCCTTGGCCCTCGACGAGACCGGCGAGGTGCTGCTGCTGGGCCACAACTCCCGGCAGACCGCGGGCGCCACCGCCTACCTCTGCCGCCGCCCCGACGGCTGGGTGATGATCGACACGCCCCGCTGGAGCGAGGCCCTCGCCGCCCGCTACCAGGCGCTCGGCCCGGTCACCGACGTCCTGCTCACCCACCGCGACCACGCGGCGCACGGCCGCGCGTACGCCGACCGGCTGGGCGCCCGGCTCTGGATCCACGAGGGCGACCTCGCCGCGGCCCCGGACGCCGACCGGGTGCTGCGCGGCACCGACCCGGTGGAGGTGTCGCCCGGCCTGGTGGCCCACCCCTTCCCCGGCCACACCCGTGGCAGCGTGCTGTACGTCGCCGACGAGCGGTACTGCTTCAGCGGCGACAGCCTGTACTGGTCCCGCACCAACCGGGACATCGAGGTGCAGGAGGCGGTGACCTGGTACTCGATCGAGGAGCAGGCGGCCTCGCTGGAGCGCAGCCTGGACGCGCTGCGCTTCGAGTGGCTGCTGCCCGGCCACGGCGACAAGCACCGGATGCCCGCCGAGGAGGCGGACCGCCGGCTGCGCGCCCTCGCCGTCCGGGCCCGCGCGCTGCGGACCGAGCCGGTGGACTTCGCCGCGGTGCGCTGGTGAGCGGTCCGGCTCGCCGGTGAGGGTCCGGCCCGGCGCGGCTCGCCGGTGACCCGGCCCGCCGTGAGCGGTCCGGCCCGCCGGTCCGTGCGCCGGGGCTCGCGCCGGGTGCGCGGGGGGTTGCGCCCGCCGGGGGCGCCCGCGCGGGTGTGCGAGCGGGGATCGCGGGGCAGCCGCCTCAGCAGCGACCCGCAGCTCCGCACCCGAACTCCCCGCGATCCTAGGATGGTTGAGCGATGCCCACGCACACCCCGGCACGTACGGCGCGGCCCCGGCGCTACCTGATGTGCCGGCCGACGTACTTCACGGTGGACTACGCGATCAACCCGTGGATGGACCCGGCGCAGCCCACCGACACCGCGCTCGCCGTCCGCCAGTGGGAGCTGCTGCACCGGACCTACCGCCGCCTCGGCCACACCGTCGAGCTGATCGACCCGGTGCCCGGCCTGCCCGACATGGTCTACGCCGCCAACGGGGCCACCGTGCTGGACGGCCGGGCCCTGGTGGCGACCTTCCGCCACCGTGAGCGGGCCGCCGAGTCCGAGGCCTACCAGTCCTGGTTCCGGCTGCACGGCTACCGCGCGGTGCGCCGCGCCGGGCACGTCAACGAGGGCGAGGGCGACCACCTGGTGGTCGGGCGCCGGGTGCTCGCCGGTACCGGCTTCCGCACCTCGCGGGCCGCCCACGCCGAGGCGGAGGAACTGTTCGGCGTCCCCGTGGTCAGCCTGACCCTGGTCGACCCGCGCTTCTACCACCTGGACACCGCGCTGGCCGTGCTCTCCGACGACCACGTCATGTACTACCCGGAGGCCTTCGACGCCCACAGCCGCTCCGTGCTGCGCAGCCTCTTCCCGGACGCGCTCCTCGCCGACCGGGCCGACGCCGAGGTGTTCGGACTGAACGCGGTCTCGGACGGCCGCCGGGTGCTGCTCCCGGACACGGCCAAGAACCTGGCCGGCCGGCTCGCCGAGCAGGGCTACGAGCCGATCCCGGTGGACGTCTCCGAACTGCTCAAGGGCGGCGGCGGGGCGAAGTGCTGCACCCTGGAGCTCAGGCCCTGACCGCGCCCAGCCAGAGGTCCGGCCCGAACACCTCGTAGTGGATGTCCGCTGCCGGGACGCCCGCCGCGAGCAGTTGGCCGCGCACGGCGCGCAGGAAGGGCAGCGGTCCGCACAGGTAGGCGGTGGTGCCGGCCGGGACCTCGACGGTCGACAGGTCGACCAGGCCGGTGCGCTCGGCCGGCCAGTCGCCGAGCGGCCGCTCGTAGAAGACGTGGGCGGTGGCGTCGGAGAGCCTGGCGGTCAGCTGCTCCAGGTCGGCGCGGAAGGCGTGGCTGAGCTGGTCGCGGTCGCCGTGCACCGAGACGATCCGCCGGGTGGAGCCGGTGGCGGCGAGGTGGTCGAGCATCGCGGTCATCGGGGTGTTGCCGATGCCGGCGGAGGCGAGCAGCACCGGGCCGTCGCCCTCGGCGAGGGTGATGTCGCCGAGCGGGGGCGCGAGTTCGACGGTGTCGCCGGTGTGCAGGTGGTCGTGCAGGTGGCCGGAGACCTCGCCGCCGGGCTCGCGCTTGACGCTGAACCGCAGGGCGCCGTCGGCCCCGCCGGAGAGGCTGTACTGGCGGATCTGGTGGGCGCCGTCGGCGAGTCGGGTGCGCACCGAGACGTACTGGCCGGGGCGGGGGACGGGGGCGGGGCGGCCGTCGGCCGGGCGGACCAGGTAGCTGGCGACGGTCGAGGTCTCCTGGTGGCGGGCGATCACCGTGTACGGGCGCCACAGCTCGGCCGGGTCGCCGCCGACCGCGGCCTCGGCGCGCAGCCGGTCCTCGATCGCGATCAGCGCGTTGGCCATCAGCCAGTACACCTCGTCCCAGGCGGCGGCGACCTCCGGGGTGACGGCCTCGCCGAGCACCTCGACGATCGCCGCGAACAGGTGCTCGCGGACGATCTTGTACTGGGCGCTCTCGATGCCGACCGAGACGTGCTTGTGGGCGATCCGGGCGAGCATCGCGTCCGGCCGCTGGTCGGGATGGGCGATCAGCGCGGAGGCGAAGGCGGCTATCGAGCCGGCCAGCGCCTCCCGCTGGGTGCCGTTGGCCTGGTTGCCCCGGTTGAACAGGTCGCGCAGCAGCTCGGGGTGGGCGGCGAACAGCCGGTCGTAGAAGCGCGGGGTGATGTCACCGATCGCCGCGCCCACGACGGGCAGGGTGGCCTCGACGACCTCGGAGGACTTCGCGGACAGCATCAGAGGAACTCCTGACGGGTGGCTGAGAACTGGTACCTGAGATTCGTATTTAAGCCCGTGAGTGCCGACCGACCCCCCGGGGGGGGCGGGGTTAATCGGAGGGGTTGATCGGCGGGGTCAGTCGACGGGTCGGGCGGTGAGGCCGAGCAGGACCGGTCCGGTGGGGGAGGCCACCAGCTGGTCGATGCTGAGCGGGTCGAGCGCGGCGAAGAACGCCTCCTGGGCGGTGCGCAGCGCCCCGCGCAGCCGGCAGGCGGCCCGCAGCGGGCACGGCGGGTCGTCCTCGCAGCCGACCACGTCGCCGACGCCCTCCAGTTCACGCAGCAGCAGGCCGAGCGAGCCGGTCCGCCCGGCGAAGGTGATCATCAGTCCGCCGCCGCGTCCGCGTCGGGCCTCCACCACCCCGAGGTGCTGCAGCCTGCTGACCACCTTGGCCGCGTGGGTGTACGGCACGCCGACCGACTCGGCCACCTCGCGGGTGGTCGGGTTCTCGCCCTCGCCGATCACGGCGAGCCGCATGGCGATGCGGAGGGCGATGTCGGTGCTCTTGGTCAGCCTCACGATCGAAACGCTAGCGAATACGACTCCAGAACTCCAATTTCCTGCACGACCCCGACGGGCGCTCCCGGTGACCCCGACGGCGTCCCCGGTGACCTCGCCTGTGGCCCCGCCGCATCTCGGTCGAATCTGAACAGTTGGCGACATTACCGATCAGCTCCTGACGCGCCGTCACCAAGCGATCTACGCTTCGCAGCGGCTCCGGAGCCACGTCCTTCACCACCTCCCCCTGGTCGACCTCCCCTGGAGAATCCGTGAGATCACCGCGTGCACCCCGGCGCACCTGGACGGCCGTGGCGGCGATATCCGCAGCCACGGCCGCGCTGCTCTCCCAGCCCGCCCCCGCCGAGGCCGCCGCGCCCCCGCCGACCGTGGCGGCCCACGTGCCGGTGGCGCCCTACCCGGCGGGTGTGGCGCTCACTCCGGACGGCGCCCGGGCCTATGTGACCAGCCAGAGCACCGGCACCGTCAGCGTGCTCGACACCGCGACCCGGACGGTGACCGGCAGTTTCACCGCCGGTACGGGCTCCTACGCGGTCGCCGTCTCGCCCGACGGCCGGCGCGCCTACCTGACCCACCACCTGGACAACGCGGTCAGCGTCGTGGACACCGCGAGCAACGCCGTCACCGCGACCGTCCCGGTCGGCGTCCAGCCCTGGGGCCTGGCGCTCTCCCCGGACGGCACCCGCGCCTACGTCAGCAACGCCGGGGCCGGCACCGTGAGCGTGCTGGACACCGCGAGCAACACCGTCACCGCCACCGTCCCGGTCGGGGCCGAGCCGCACGGGCTCGCCGTCTCGCCCGACGGCAAGCGGCTGTACGTCGCCGCCTCCGGCGCCAAGGCGGTGAACGTGGTCGACACCGCGAGCAACGCGGTGAGCGCCACGATCGCGGTCGGCCACAGCGCCTTCGGCCTGGCGCTCAGCCCCGACGGCAGCCGACTGTGGGCCGCCGACGGGGACGACACCACGGCCGCCGTGCTCGACACCGGCGCCGGCACCCTGGTCGGCACCGTCACCGTCGGCAACGGCCCCTACTCGGTGGCCCTCGCCCCGGACGGCTCCACCGCCTACGTCTCCAACTACGCCGACAACACGCTGAGCGTCATCGACGCGGCCGGCCGGACCGTCACCGCGACCGTCCCGGTGGGCGCCGGCCCGTACACCCTGGCGCTGAGCGCCGACGGGCGGCGCGGCTACCTCGCCGACTTCACCGGTGACGCCGTCGACGTGCTGAACCTCCCGCTGCCGGTGCCGGCGGTGACCGGGATCAGCCCGAACGGCGGCTCGGGGGCGGGCGGCACGACGGTGACCATCACCGGCACCGACCTCAACGGCGCCACCGCCGTCACCTTCGGCGCGGCCGGTCCGGCCACCTCGTTCAGCTGCACGAGCACCAGCTGCACCGCGACCGCCCCCGCCACCACGGTGACCGGCCCGGTCGACGTCCAGGTCACCACGCCCGGCGGCACCAGTGCCGCCGTCGCCGCCGACCGCTTCGACTACACCGCGCCCAGCGCCCACCTGGCCGTCGCGCTCACCGCGACCCCGGTCACCGACCTGCTCTCCAGCCGGGTCGACTACACCGTCACCCTCACCAACCAGGGCCCGGACCCGATCACGGCGGCCACCGTCGCCGCCGCTCTGCCCACCGGGCCGACCACCACCTCGACCGACTGCACGGTCGCGGCGGGCAAGCTCACCTGCACCCTGGCCGCCCCGCTCGCCAAGGGGGCCAGTGCCACCCGGCACTTCTCCGTCCGGGTCGGCGCGCTGAGCCTGCTCACCTCCTGGGACGTCACCGTGGCCCGCACCGCCGGCGCCCCCGCCGACCCCTCGCCCGCCACCAGCCGGGCGACCCGCAGCTGCACCTCCGTCCTCGGCCTGCTGATCACCTGCCACTGATCACCTGCCGCTGATCACCTGCCACTGGGCGCCCCCTCGGAGGCCCCGTTCGGAACGCCGGGCGGGGCCTCTCCCACACCCGGCCCTGCTCCCGCCTCTGGACTGAGTGTCCGAGTCGGACGTACAGTCCATCCATGCCTGCCGAAACCCCTGACCCGCGCGTGCGGACCTGGTCGCCGGTCTGCCGCGCGGTCGCCCAGCTGCTGGGGCCGTACGCCGAGGTGGTGCTGCACGACACCGCCACCGACCGGGTGCTGGCCATCTGGAACCCGATGACCGCCCGCGCCCCCGGCGACCGGTCCCTGCTCGGTGAGCTGGACGAACTGGACCCCTCGGCCCCGGACGTCTACGGGCCGTACGAGAAGCTGCTGCCGGACGGCCGGCGGCTCTCCTCGGTCAGCGCGGTGCTGCGGGACGACGCCGGCCGGCCCTCGGCGGTGCTCTGCGTCAACCTGGACCGTGGCCCGCTGGACCAGGCCGCCGCCCTGCTGACCAACTTCGCCGCCCCCACCGCCCCCCGCCCCGAGCCGCTGTTCGAACGCGACTGGACGGAGCGGATCAACGACGTGGTCGGCGGCCACGTCCGCGCCCAGGGCCGTCCGCTGGAGCGCTTCACCCGCGAGGACCGGCTCGCCGTGCTGCGCGAACTGGACGCGGCCGGGGTGTTCGCCGTCCGCCGCGCCGTCCCCGTCGTGGCCGTGGCGCTGCGGATCTCCCGCTCCACCGCCTACGCCCTGCTCGCCGAACTCAAGCACCCCGCCGCGCCCAGGAAGAACTGAGGACCACCCGATGACCCAGCTGCCCGACTTCCGGCTCGAAACCTACTTCACCCGCTGGGAGTTCACCGCCCGCCACCACCTCACCGCCTCCGACGCCCAGACCATGACGATGGCCGAACTCCTGGCCCTGGCCGGCCCGGAGGACCGGGAGGCCTGGGACACCCTGGCGCTCGGCTACACCGAGACCTTCGGCGACCCGGGCCTGCGGCGGGCGATCGCCGGGATGTACAAGCGGGTGGACGCGGACGACGTGATCTGCTTCGGCGGCGCCCAGGAGGGGATCAACCTCGCCATGCAGGTGCTGCTGGAGCCGGGCGACCACGCGGTGGTGGTGACCCCCAACTACCAGTCGGCGGAGACCATCCCGCTCTCGCTCTGCGAGGTCACCGGGGTCGCCCTGGACGAGCGGCAGGACTGGGCGCTCGACCTGGACGCGGTCGAGGCGGCGCTGCGCCCGAACACCAAGGTGCTCTCGGTCAACTTCCCCAACAACCCGACCGGCACCCTGATCGACGCCGCCGACCTCGCCCGGCTCGCCGAACTCTGCGAGGAGCGCGGCATCCGGCTCTTCTCGGACGAGGTCTACCGCGGCCTGGAACGCGACCCGGCCCGGATCCTGCCGCAGGCCGCCGACCTCTCGGCCACCGCGCTCTCGCTCAACGTGACCTCCAAGTCGCTCGGCCTGCCCGGCCTGCGGATCGGCTGGATCGCCTGCCGGGACCGCGAGCTGCGCACCCGGCTGGAGCGGGCCAAGCACTACACCACCATCTGCAACTCCGCGCCCAGCGAGGTGCTGGCCCGGATCGCGATCACCGCCCGGGAGCGGATCCTCGACCGCAACCGGGGGATCATCGCGGCGAACCTGCCGCACTTCGACGCCTTCTTCGCCGAGTTCCCCGAGCTCTTCGACTGGCGCGCCCCGGACGGCGGCTGCGTCGCCTACCCGCGCTACCTCGGGCCGGACGGCGTGGAGGACTTCTGCACCGCGCTGGTGGAGCAGGCCGGCGTGCTGCTGATGCCCGCGAGCATGTTCCGCTCCGAGCTCACCCCCACCCCGGCCGACCGCTTCCGGATCGGCGTCGGCCGCCGCGACCCGGGCCCGGCCCTGGAGGCCTTCGCCGACTGGCTCCGCAAGCGCTGAGCCGCCCCACCCCGACGGCGGCCGGCGCGGGGACGGCCGGGCGGGGCGGAGTGGGCGCGGACGGCCGGGCGGGGACAGTCGGGCGGGGACAGCGCGGGGCCCGGACACCGAATCGGTGCCCGGGCCCTCCGCCGTCGGCGGCCGCCGGGGTCAGAGCTTCTGCCAGGCCGGCTTGGCCGCGTAGGTGTCGCGGAAGTAGTCGGCCAGCTTGAGGCGGGAGGCGGCGGCCTCGTCCACCACCACGGTGGCGTGCGGGTGCAGCTGCAGCGCCGAGGCGGGGACGGCGGCGGCCAGCGGGCCCTCGACGGCGAGCGCGACGGCCTCGGCCTTGGCCTCGCCGGTGGCCAGCAGCACCAGGTGGCGGGCCTCCAGGATGGTGCCGATGCCCTGGGTGATGACGTGGTGCGGGACCTCGTCGATGCTGTCGAAGAACCGGGCGTTGTCGACCCGGGTCTGCCGGGTCAGGGTCTTGATCCTGGTCCGGGAAGAGAGCGAGGAGCAGGGCTCGTTGAAGCCGATGTGGCCGTCCGTGCCGATGCCGAGGATCTGCAGGTCCACGCCGCCGGCCTCGGCCAGTGCGCGGTCGTAGGCGGTGGCGGCCGCGGCGATGTCGGCGGCGTTGCCGTCCGGGCCCAGGAAGGACTCCTCGGTCAGGCCCAGCGGCTCCACGACCTCCTTCAACACCACCGAGCGGTAGGACTCCGGGTGGCCGGCCGGCAGGCCGACGTACTCGTCCAGCTGGCAGACGCGCGCCCGGGAGGCGTCCAGGCGGCCGTCGCGGACCCGCTCGGCGAGGGCCTGGTAGATCGGCAGCGGGGTCGAGCCGGTCGCGACGCCGAGCAGGGCCTCCGGCTTGTCGGTCAGCAGATCGGTGATCGCCGCGGCGATGAGCTCGCCGGCCGCTGGGGCGTCAGGGACGATCACGATTTCCATACTGGGTCCACCGTTCTGAGGCGTGGCTGAGGTCTAGACCTTCGAGGTCTAGACCAGTTTGCCGTGAACGGGCCCCCAGGTCCACCCGGGGCCGGTGTCGCAGTCGGAGGTCCTGCCTGGTGGGGGCTTTCCGCGGGCCCCGGGCCGCCGCCGGGGAAAGCCGGGAAGCCCAGGGGCTGGGAAGCCCGAGGAGCCGGGGCCCGAAGGCCCCGGCTCCCGGTGCCCGGAGGTCCGGGCTGCCCTGTCTTACGGAGGTGTCCTTCCGGACGGTGTTCCTCCGGACGGTGTCCTTGCGGACGGTGTCCTTGCGGACGGCGTCCTTCCGGTGGCCGATCGGGGTCCGGCCTGCCGGAGCGGAGCGCGCCGGATCAGAACGGGTTGGTACAGGTGGTCACCTGCTTGGCGGCGTCCAGCGCCGGGCCGGCGGTGGCGCAGATGATGCGGGGGGCGGTGGCGGTGACCTTGGGGGTGACGGCCTGGGCGGGGCCGAGTCGGACGGTCGTCGCGCTGGCGACCGTCTCCCACGGGCTGCCCCAGGCCTGCTGGGTGCGCACCTCTACCTGAACCATCGTCAACTGGGTGGGGTCCGCGTTGACCTGGGCGATGCCGACGATGCCCTCACCGTCGGCCTGGTGGGTGATGCAGGGGCGGTTGAGCACCGTGGCGCAGGCCGCGGTGCCGGCCTCGGACGTCGCCGTGGCGGCCACGGCGGGGGCGGCCGACAGCCCGGCGATCCCTGCCACCGTCATCATCACGGCTGCAATCCGAGTGCGCATGATACGAACCTCCTTGGAAACAAAGGGAATCTCACTTCTTGAGATGAGTCTTGCACACATCATGAGATCGGCAAGTGTGCGTTGCGTCACACTCATGGTGACGGTTCAACTACTGGCTGCAATCGTTCGCCGGATGTTCAGCACACGGACAAGTCGCGGCCTGACGGATGATCAGTCGGTCCGCATCGCCTCTGGCCATCGCCAACGTCCTGACCTGCAAGGGTTCATGGCCGACCGCGCCCGGCGCCGGGGTCCCGCTCGGGGCGGCGGGGCGCCGGGCAGGGGCCGGTGCGTGCGCCGGGGGAGGGCTGGAGGGGTCCCGGGGCCGGGTTTCCCGTACTCCGACTCCGCTGCTTTGACCAGGCCTTGAACCACCCTTTTGTCGACAGCGATCGTCCGGGCCCCGCTTGGACCCCGTCCGGGCGCCGTCCGGGCCCTGTCACTCGTCCGGGTAAGTGCCTTGCCATCGGGGCGAATCGGACGGATACCATCGAACCGATCCCACGGAGGTGGCGGCGTGGACACGGTCATCGTGCAACTACCCGGCCAGGGGCCGGAGTCGGCGCCCGGCGCGGCGCCCGCACTGCTGCGGATGGGCCCCGGTGAGACCGCGGTGTTCGGCCGCGGCGAGCCCGCCCGGCCCGTCCCCATCCCGCTGCCCGACCAGGGCGTCTCCCGCCGGGCCGGCGAAGTGGTCGCCGCCGAGGACTACTGGCTGCTGTCCAACTTCTCCACCACCGCCACCTATGTGGTGGAGAACCTCGAAGGCGCGGGGGAGCACGTCAAGGTCGCCCCCGGCCGGCTCGGCGCACCCGTCCCCTTCGAGCTCTCCCGGGTCCTGCTGCCCGCCCTCGGCGAGCCCGCCGCCTTCAAGGTCTTCGCCCCGCAGCACTGCTACCTGGACGGTCACCCCGCCGACGCGGACGGCGAACACACCGTCAGCCCCTTCGCCCTGGACCCGACCGCCAAGTACTTCCTGGTGCTGCTCGCGCTCTGCGAACCCCGGCTGCGCTCGCCCTCCGCCGCCGCCGTGCCCGGGGTGACCGAGGTGCTGGCCCGGCTGCGCGCCCTGCCCGCCTGCCACGGGCTGACCCGCTCGGCGGTGAACTACCACATCGACTACCTGGTCGGCGCCAAACTGCGGCTGCGCGAGCCGTACGAGGAGGGCCCGGCCGGGGGCAAGCGCGAGGAACTGGTCGCCCTGGCCCTGCGCTTCGACCTCGTCCGGGAGGAGCACCTCTCGCTGCTGCCGCCCCGGCGCCCGGTCGCCCGGCCGTGACCCCGGCCGACCGACCGGACCCGGACCGGCCCGACCGCGACGAGCCCAGCCCTTGCGAGCCTTGTCCCGAGGGGCCCGACCGCGAGGGGCCGCCGCCACCGGAGGGGCGGTCGGTGCGGCGGCCGCCCTTCGAGGTCCCCCCGGGCTACCCCCTGGCCGGCTACCGCACCGGCGCCTTCCTCGGCGCGGGCGCCTGGGGCAGCGTCTACGCCGCCGAGGGCCCGGACGGCACCCCGGTCGCCGTCAAACTGCTCGGGCCGGCCCGCTCCAGCCCCGGCCAGCGCCGTACGGTGGCCCAGATGGCCGCCGGGGAACTGCGGTTCAGCCGTCGCGCCGACCACCCCCACCTGATCCGCACCCTCGCCGTGGTCACCGTCGACGACCCCGACCACCCCGAACTGGACGGCGCCGTCGCGCTGGTGATGGAACGCGCCGCCCGCAGCCTCCAGGACCTGCTCGCCGCCGCGCGCCCCGGCCGGGCCGTCCCCGGCGCCGAGCGGATCCTCGCCGGGGTCTGCGCCGGACTGACCCACATGCACCGGGCCGGCTGGGTGCACGGGGACCTCAAACCGGCCAACATCCTGCTGATGCCCGACGGCACCGCCAAGATCGCCGACTTCGGCCTGACCGCCGAGCTGGAGGGCACCCACGCCTACGCCCCGCCGCTCGGCTCACCCGACCACGTCCCGCCGGAGTGGTGGTCCGAGCGCACCGGCGCACGCGGGGTCGCGGTGCGCCCCAGCGCCGACGTCTGGGCCTTCGGGGTGATCGCCCACCAGCTGTTCACCGGCGGACTGCACCCCTTTCTCGGCGCCACCGCCCGGGCCCGCTCGCTGGCGGCCCAGGCGTACGCGCGCGGCGCGGCCCCGCTGCGGCTCGACCAGGCGCTGCCGTCCCGCTGGCGGCCCGTGGTGGCGGCCTGCCTGGCCCCGGACCGGGAGGAGCGCGCCCGCACCGACCTGGCCGCCCTGGTGGCCCGGGCCGGCACCCGCCCGGCCGCCCGACGCCGGGTGCTGCGGGCCGGCCTCGGGGTGCTGGCCTGCGCGGCCGTCCTGCTCGCGCTCACCGGCGGCCCCGAGCCGGGCGGCCAGAGCGGCCAGGTCGAGCCGGGCGCCCACCGGGCCGCGCCGCTGCCCGGGGCGATCCCGCCCGGCTCCGACGTCCCGGTCGCCTACCGGGGCATGGTCGAGGACGCCGCCCGGCGCTGCCCGGAGCCGGAGGTCACCCCCGTCCTGCTGGCCGCCATGCTCAAGGCGGAGAGCGGCTTCGACCCGAACGCGGCCCGCCCGGAGACCGGCGAGTACGGCATCGCGATGTGGACGCCCGCGGTCTTCGAGGCCTGGGCCAAGGCCGCCAGCCACCCCGGGCCGAAGTCCTACCTGGACCCGGGCGACGCGATCGCCGCGATGGGCAACTACGTCTGCTGGCTCGACCAGCAGCTCAAGCGGCAGGGCTTCACCCGCGAGCTGCCCGCGCTGGTCGCCGCCGCGTACCGGACCAGCGACAAGACCGTGACGGCCGCCGGGGGCGTCCCGGAGCGGGTCCGGCCGCACGTCGACAAGGTGCTCCGGTACCTCGCCGACTACGGCGGGTGAGCGCGCAGTTCGGGACAAGTCGGGCCACATCCACCCACATCCCGGCGCGGGCACCCGGGCGACCGGCCTCCGGTCTGGGATCCTCGGGCGCATGATCACGAAGCTCCGCGCGGCCTCCGCGCAATGGACCGTCGTCGTCCCGGTGGCGGCGTTCGTCGTCCTCGCCCTCACCTGGCACGAGGACCTGCCCGGCTGGGTGGTCGGCGTCGTCGCCGTGTTCCTGGTGGGGGCGGTGCTGGCCGCCGTGCACCACGCCGAGGTGATCGCGCACTGGACCGGGGAGCCGTTCGGATCGCTGGTGCTCGCGGTCGCCGTCACGGTGATCGAGGTCGCGCTGATCGTGACGCTGATGGCCGACGGCGGGGACAAGTCCTCGACCCTCGCCCGGGACACCGTGTTCGCCGCCGTGATGATCACCTGCAACGGGATCATGGGCCTGTCCATCATCGTGGCCGCGGTCAGGTACCGCACCGCCGTCTTCAACCCCGAGGGCACCGGCACGGCGCTCGCCTGCATCGCCACCCTGGCCACGCTCAGCATGGTGCTGCCGACCTTCACCACCAGCACCCCGGGCCCGCGGTTCTCCACCACCCAGCTGACCTACGCGGCCATCGCCTCGCTGGTGGTGTACGGGCTGTTCGTGACCACCCAGACCCTGCGGCACCGGGACTACTTCCTGCCCGTCACCGCCGAGGGCGAGGTCCGCCGGGAGGAGGACGAGGACGACCACGCGGCGCCGCCCACCGTCCGCGCCGCCGGGACGAGCCTACTGCTGCTCGCCGTGGCGCTGGTCTCGGTGGTCGGCCTGGCCAAGGGCGTCTCGCCGACCATCGAGTCCGCGGTGGACAGCGCCGGACTGCCGCACGCCGTGGTCGGCGTGGTGATCGCCATGATGGTGCTGCTGCCGGAGACCATCGCGGCGCTGCGCTCGGCCGTGCGCAACCGCTTGCAGACCAGCCTCAACCTGGCCCTCGGCTCGGCGCTCGCCAGTATCGGCCTGACCATCCCGGCGGTCGCGATCGCCTCGGTCTGGCTCTCCGGCCCGCTGGTGCTCGGCCTCGAACCCTCGCACCTGGTGCTGCTGACCCTGACGGTCGTGCTCGGCACCCTGACCGTCATCCCGCGCCGGGCGACGCTGCTCCAGGGGGCGCTGCACCTGGGGGTGCTGGCGGAGTTCGTGGTGCTGGCGGTGAATCCGTGACAGGAGTGAACCACTGAGGCCCTGGTGGCCGTGGAGATGAACGGAAGCCCCTGGCACGTCCCCCCGTGCGGTCAGGGGCTTCCGTCGTCCCCGCCCCTGATCTGACGGGATCAGGGACGAACCCCGGCCCGCCGACGGACGTCGACGGGCCGGGTGCTCCGGCGCCGCGGCTCAGACGCGGCACCGCGGCCCCCGGAGGGCTCAGACCCCCGGGGACCGGCGTACCGGGGTGCCTCAGGCGGAGGTGCGGCGACGGCGGGTGTAGACCACCGCGCCCGCACCGGCGACCAGCAGGGCGGTACCGGCGCCCGCGTACAGCAGGGTGCCGTCGCTACCGGTGGTGGCCAGCTTCTTGCCGTCGGAGGCCGCGCCCGGGATCGGGGTCGGGACGCTGACCTTGGCCGGCACGACCAGCGGCTGGCTCGGGCTGACCTTGGTGCCGTTCCCGGGGTGCACCGGGACGGTGGCGGTCGGCGGGGTGGACGGGCCGGCGCTCGGCACGGTGCTCGGGGCGCCGGTCGGGACCTCGGCGGCCGGGGTGGTGGGCGCGGCGGTGGGCGCGGGGGTCTTCGCGGGCTCGGTGGCCGGGGCGGTCGGCGCGGGGGTGGTCGGCAGCGGCGGCAGCGGGGTGGTGGACGGCGTGGCCGAGTGCGAGGGCGCGGGGGTGTGGGTGGGCGCCGGGGTGTGGGTGGGCGCCGGGGTCTGCGACGGAGTGGGGGTGTGCGACGGCGCCGGGGTGTGCGACGGGCTGGTGCTCGGCACCGCGGTCGGCTTGCCGGTCGGGGCCGGGGTCCGCCCGCCGCAGTCGACCTTGAAGACCTTCTGCTTGGGGTTGCTGACGTCCGGGTTCTCCGGCAGCTCGCCGTCGACCAGCGGAACGGTCGCCCAGAACAGCTTGTAGTGGCCGTCCGGGAGGTCGATGTCCTCGGTGCGGACGTGGCCCTGGCCGTCGACCGGGAGGTCGCCGTACACGAGCGGCTCGGTCATGTCGCCGTTCATGTCGAAGATCGCCCAGAGCACGTCCTGGTTCGGGTCGAAGCCGAAGGAGTCCAGGTAGAAGGTGCAGACCTTGGGCTCGTTGCGCACGTCCTCCTGGCCGGTGGTGGCGTCGTGGATCTTCACGGTGCCGTTGTTGCCGGGGGCGCCCTTGCCGTTGCCACCGGCGGCGGCGTGCGCGGCGGGGGAGAGCAGCAGCAGGGCGGCGGCGGTGGGGACGGCCACCAGGGAGCGGGCGGCGGTGGAGCGGAGGTGCATGGTGTTCCATCGGGTACGGCGGGCCGGGGCGAGTCCGCGCGGTGGGTGGGGGCCTTCGGTCGCCCGCCGGACGGGGGCCGGCCGGGTACGACGTGAGGGGCACAAAAGTTCCCGCAGGACGAAAGGTGGCGCAAGGGGGATTTGGCCGGAATGCAGCGCTGAGAGCGATTGGTCCGACTAGTTCCCCGCAACGATCCGATCACCCGATTGTGGTGAATTCATGTGCGCCACAGGCTTCTGACATGGTGGTTCGTCGATCGGGACCCGGCTCGGCGGGCCGCGACGGCGACGGGCGGGGTGGCGGCGGGGTGATCGGCGGGTGGCCGGAAATGGCCGGTCTGCGACCCGGGTCCGCGTGTCATGGCGGCGGGGGGTGGGCCTGGTTCTCTATCGTCCGTCTGGAACCGCCCAGCCCGCCGATTCCGTTGTGCGTGCGGCCGATCGCGTCAGCCACCGGTCGAGCAAGCAGCCGATCCGACCCCAGGGGGAGTGCTCGATGCCCGGCCCAGAGCAGCAGCTGCGAGCGGAGCGGCAGCGGCCCGCCCCGACCGAGGACAGTGCCGACGTCATCGTGGTCGGCGCCGGACCGGCCGGCTCCACCGCCGCCTACCACCTCGCCCGCACCGGCCTGGACGTCCTGCTGCTGGAGAAGTCCGCCTTCCCGCGCGAGAAGGTCTGCGGCGACGGCCTCACTCCGCGCGCCGTCAAACAGCTGGTCGACATGGGCATCGACGTCTCCGAGGAGGCCGGCTGGCTGCACAACAAGGGCCTGCGGCTGATCTCCGGGCACCGCGCGCTGGAGTTCGACTGGCCCGAGCTCTCCGCCTTCCCCTCCCACGGACTCGTGCGCCGCCGCGCCGACTTCGACGAACTGCTCGCCCGCCGGGCCGCCGCGGCCGGCGCCCGGCTGGTCGAACGGGCCAATGTGGCGGGGCCGTTGACGGACGAGCGGTCCGGCCGGATCACCGGTGTCACCGCCAAGCTCGGCGAGGAGCGCAAGCCCGTCGAGTACCGCGCCCCGCTCGTGATCGCCGCCGACGGCAACTCCACCCGGCTGTCCGTCGCGATGAAGCGCTACCGGCGCACCGACCGCGCGATGGGCGTCGCCTACCGCACCTACTTCACCACCCCGCGCCACCAGGACCGTTACCTGGAGGCCTGGCTCGACCTGCGCCACCCCGACGACCCGGCCCGCCGACTGCTGCCCGGCTACGCCTGGGTGTTCGGCATGGGCGACGGCACCGCCAACGTCGGCCTCGGCGTCCTCGACACCGCGAAGACCGACCTGGACTGGCGCGAGCTGCTGCGGCGCTGGTGCGCCGACCTGCCGCCCGGCTACGGCTACCACCCCGAGGCCGTCACCGAGCCGATCCGCGGCTCCGCCCTGCCGATGGGCCTCAACCGCCAACCCCACTACGCCGACGGCCTGTTGCTGATCGGCGACGCCGGCGGCACGGTCAGTCCCGGCACCGGGGAGGGCATCGCCTACGCGATGGAGTCCGGCCGCTACGCCGCCGAGACCGTCGTCCAGGCGCACGCCCGCCGTACCGACCGGGGCCGCGAACTCGCCCTGCGCGCCTACCCGCAGAAGCTCCGCTCCGCCTACGCGGGCTACTTCGCAGTCGGCCGCCTGGCCGCCGACCTGCTCGGGCGGCCCCGGCTGCTCGGCGCGGCCGGGGCCGCCGGGCTGGGCCACCCCGCGCTGTTGAAGGTGGCGTTCCGGCTGATGGTCAACCTGACCGAGCCGGACTCCAAGGACGCCCTGGACCGGCTGCTCCACCTGATCGGGCGGGTCGCCCCGGGCCGGTGAGGCCGGCGACCGGGCCGCTCATCCTTCCGGGTGAGCGGCCCGGTGTCCCGGGCTTGGCCGAAACCGGGGAAACAGGTCGGCCTTCGGCCAAGTCGTGTTGACGAATGATCAGTGAATCCGCTTGCCTGGTGCCGAACCGGCCACGGAGGGTGAGCAGAACGCCCTCCGCGGCCCCTCTGCCACCGATCCTCGTTCGACGGAGACACCGTGCGCCTTCGCCTGTTCGTCGCGCCCCTCGCCGCGGCCGCCGCCCTGACCGCCGTGAGCATTCCCGCCGCCGCCGACAGCAGGGCGGCCACCCCGTCCGACCAGTGCTCGGCGGCGTTCTTCGACGGCGACCCGCGCCTCGGCCCCGAGGACCTCCCGACCACCGGCCCGGTCGGCCGCCAACTCCTCGGCTACCAGCGCACCGGCGGCGCCGCCGAGCAGGACTTCCTGGCCAAGTACTACGACCCGACCGCCAACGGCGGCAAGGGCGGCTGGATCTACCCGCCGTCCGACGGTTACGTCACCCTCCCCGACGGCAGCCCGGTCGAGTTCGACCTCACCCTCTACCCGAACCAGAACATCGACCGCTACGGCAGCGAGTACGGCTCCTTCCTCGCCCCCGAGGGCCTGCCCTACGCCAACCGCGCGATCCCCCCGCAGAGCCTCGACGGCACCCCGGCGGCCGGCTGCAACTACCACGACTACAAGGTGGTCAAGCCGTTCAAGGTGCACGCCGGCCCGATCGCCCCGTGGTTCAACCAGCCCGGCTGGGGCCTCCAGTACCAGCTCGACGCGACCCTCGTCCCGAGCGGCCCGGCGAAGCTGAACGTGCTCTGGCTCGTGGAGAACGGCTACCTCGCCCGGATCTGACCCCACGACCGTGCACCCGGCCCGGGCCAGGCCGGGTGCGCGGTCGTCCGCTTGCCCGGGCTGGACCGGTCACCGCCGGATTAATCACTGGCGGGCGCGGCGCGGCCGGGGATAGGAAGGCGGGATGACCACCAGCGACGCGGCGACCGACCGGCGCCCCTTCCGACCCGAGGTCCTCGACGTGGGAACCTTCCTGCTGCGCCCCTGGGGCCGCGCCCTCGACCTGCCCGGCGGCACCGTCGCCGCCGTGACGGCGGCCGCCGTCGACGCGGAGATCGTCCGCTGGAACCCGCTGCACGACGCCACCCACCCGGCCGGCGCCGAGGCCTTCCTCGACCGCGCCGACCAGCGCTGGGCCGACGGCAGCACCGCCTGCTTCGCCGTCACCGACCGCGCCGACGGCCGGCTGTGCGGCAACGTCGCGCTGCGCTGGACGGACCGGGGCGAGGGCGTCGCGATGGTCGGTTACTGGCTGCTCGCCGCCGCCCGCGGCCGCGGCCTGGCCACCCTCGCCACTGTCGCCGTCACCGACTGGGGCGTGCGCACGGCCGGAGTGCGCCGCATCGAGCTCTACCACGCCGTCGGCAACGAGTCCTCCTGCCGGGTCGCCGCCCGCGCCGGCTTCCCGTACGAGGGCACCCTGCGGGGCTCCTACCGCTACGGCGACGGCCCGTACAACGACGAGCACCTGCACGCCCGGCTGGCGACGGACCCGGCGGTCGCCCTCGGCCGCTGAGGGCTGCTGTGCGGTGGGTGTCCAGAAACGGTGGGTGTCCGGAAAACCGGGTGACGGCCCCGGCCGGCCCGGCGATCCTGGGCCGATGAACGGCACCGACCGTCCCGGACGGGACTTCCACGAATCCGTCGCCCGCTGGGGCGCGGGCCTGGAGGAGGACTGGCGGCTCGGCGCCCACCCGGAGCTCGGCCCTCGGCGGCGCCGGGTGACCACGGCTGCCGAGCTGGTGGCGGACTACCTGGCCGAACTCACCGCGATCCTGGATGAGTTGACCCGGCACGACCCGCCCGCCGAGGACCTGGTCGAGTGGCTGGCCCTCGCCCGGCTGGTTCGTGCTGGCCCGCACGTCACGCCCTAACCGTGGAACTGGGCGAGCTGGATGAGGTTGCCGCAGGTGTCGTCCAGCACCGCGACGGTGACCGGGCCCATCGCCGTGGGCTCCTGGGTGAACCGCACCCCGAGCCGGTGCAGGCGGTCGTACTCGGCGTGCACGTTGTCCACCGCGAACTGGGCGGCCGGGATGCCGTCCTCGACCAGCGCGGTCTTGTACGGCCCGACGGCGCGGTGGCTGTCGGGCTCCAGCAGCAGCTGGGTGCCGTCCGGCTGTTCGGGGGAGACCACGGTGAGCCAGCGGTAGGCGCCGAGCGGGACCTCCGCCTTCTTCACGAAGCCCAGCACCTGGGTGTAGAAGCGCAGCGCCTTGTCCTGGTCGTCGACGAACACGGTGGTCAGGTTGATCCTCATGGGGTGTGGCCTCCTATGCGCCCGGGTGGTGGCGGCGGTCGCCGAGCTGATCGTAGATCGCCCCCAGCCACGGCTGGCGGACGGCGGGCAGCCGGGCGAGGCGGTGGCGCAGCAGGTGGCGGTCGGGTTCGAACAGGCGGATGGGGCGCAGCGGCAGCGGATCGTCCCGCTCCTCCCCGGCGGGCAGCCTGGTGGCGAGGCGGGGCGGTGGGAACGCCAGGTACGTCCACACCCCGGCGTCCAGCGGGACGGCCACGGTGCCGGGCGGCGTCGGCCAGGCGGCGCCGGTCCACGGGTGGCGGGGGACGAGGGCGATGTCCGGTGCCGGGACGGCGGCGAGGCCGGGCCCGGCCGGGCGCAGGGCGCGGGCCGGGGGAGCACCGGGGAGCAGCCGGTGCAGGGTACGGCCGAAGGTCTCGGTCAGCAGGCCGGGGGCCGTGGCCACCGGCTCGCCGCCGGAGGCCGCCAGCACCTCGGCCAGGGCCGTCCCCACGGCGGCGCTCCAGCGGTCGCTCCACCAGCCGCCCGGCTCGACCGGGGGCGCCGGTGGGACCGTCCAGCCGTCCCCGGCCGGCCGGGCCGGGCCCTCGACCGGGAGGCGCCGGACGGCCCGGGGGTGGAGCCACACCGCCTGCCAGCGGTAGCAGTCGTCGATCCGGGCGCCCACCGTGCGCCCGCACCCCGCGCACGCCAGGTTCGGTTCGCCGCCCGCCCCACAGCACCCGTCGCACGTCTCCGGCACCAGCACGGTCCGGAGGCTGTCGCCCGGGGCCAGCAGCACCGCGCCGCCGGGGCCGCTCCACAGGCCGTCGACCGGTGCGTACAGGCCGCGTTCGGCGGCCTCCGCCGCCGTGATCGCGGACCAAGGTCGCCAGGGCTGTTCGCTCGGCTCCGGGTCGACGGCGAAGGTGCCCGGCTCCAGCAGCGGCGGCAGGTACCGGTCCCCGCCCTCCCGGTGGGCGTGCGGCGGCAGTGCCACCTCCGTCACCGGCACCGTCAGCTCCGTACCGCACCCGGCGCACGCGAACACCGCGACCCGTGCTCCTCCCCGTCGACGGACCTCCGGAGTATTCCGGCCCGCGCGGGGCCCGCCAAGCGGTTTTCCGGTGCCGGGGCGGCCGTTCCCGGCAGGCTGCGCGCCGGGCCGGGGAGCGTCCTAACCTGGAAGGGCGCGCGGTGCGTGACCTGCGCGGGGCACGCCCCGACGCAGGGCCCGGAGCACGGGAGAGGTGGCCATGACGGTGATCTCGGCGGCCCTGATCGGCACCGACTGGCGGCCCCGGCTGCCCGGCGGCGCCGAGCTGTTGCACGAGTGCGCCGCGCGGGGCTGGACGGTGGTGCTGACCGGCCCCGGTCCGGCCGGGGTGCGGGCGCTGACCGTGACCGCCCCCGGTGGCGATGCCATGCGGGCCGCGCTGGCGCTGGTGGGCGGCGGGCCCTCGCACGCGGTGGCCGTCGCCGGGAGCGTGCGCGAGGTGCTGGCGGCGCGACGGGCCGGGGTGCCCTGCGTCGCCCTGGAGACCGGCGGGGACGCCGGTCCGGAGCTGCGGGCGGCCGGCGCGGTCGAGGTCCACCGCGACGCCGCCGCCCTGCTGCGCGTCCTGGACGACAGCCTGCTCGCCCGTCCCCGGGCCTTCGGGCGTGTGGCCGCCGGAACCGGCGGTCCCCGGAACGGTTAACGCCGGCCCGTACCGGGCAACCGCCGGGTGCGAGCACGTCACCGGAAGTGTCGGAGGTGACCGAGATGGACGGACCCGCGTTGAGCGGATGGGAGCGGCGGCTCCTCGAGGAGATCGAGTCCGATCTGCGCCAGGACACGCGCCTCGACCGGAAGTTGAGCACGATGGGGGCCAAGCGCCCGAACCGGGTCCTGGACGCCCTGCGCGGCGTCGGGCGCCGGATCTCGGTCGGGGTGCTGCTGACCGTACTGGTGATGACGTCGATCTGCGTGGGCATCGGCGTGCGCACCCCGACCACCGCCGTGCTGACCGCTCTCGGGGTGGTCTGGGCCGCCTCGGTGGCGGCCTCGATGGCCGCCACGGCGCTGCTGCGACGGCGAAGGGCGCCGGACCGGGGCGACGGCGTCGTCGGCGGTACCGGCCCGGACCGGGAGGACGGGCGGGAGCGCCGGGAGCGCGGGGAGGGCCGGGACGGACGTGAACGAAGGCCCTGGGACCGCCCGGAGGCGTGACGCGGCGGGGGCCGAACCATCGGGAAGAGGTGCGCATGAGTACCGACCTGTGGGAGTACCGCCCGGGCTCCCACCCCGCCGCCGACCTCAGCCTGGTCGGGTACGAGGTGCAGGCCACCGACGGACCGGTCGGCCGGGTCGACCAGGACGCCGGCGACCACCTGGCCGTCGACGCCGGGCCCTGGGTGCCGGGTGCCAGGGTGCTCGTCCCGGTCGGCCTGGTCGCCCGGATCGACCACCTGGACCGCGCCGTCCACCTGGACTGCCCGCGCGCCCGGCTGGGCACCGTCCCGTCGCCCGACGAGCACCTCACCACCGCCCGCCGGCGCTGACCCATGGGCTGGCCCGCCACCACCCTGACCGGCCGGACGGTCGCCTTCCTGGTCGCCCCGTACGGAGCCGAGCAGGAGGAGCTGACCTCGCCCTGGCAGGCGGTGCTCGAGGCCGGCGGCCGCCCGCGCCTGCTCTCCACCGCGCCCGGCCGGGTCCAGGCCGTGCGGCACCGCGCGCCCGGGGACACCTTCGCGGTGGACGCCCTGGTGGCGGAGGCGGACCCGGCCGACTACGCCGGGCTGGTGCTGCCCGGCGGCGTCGCCAACCCGGACGCGCTGCGGCTCGACCCGGCGGCGGTCGCCTTCGTCCGGGGCTGCTGCGCGGCCGGCCGCCCGGTCGCGGCGATCTGCCACGCCGCCTGGACCCTGATCGAGGCCGACGCCGTCCGTGGCCGCACCCTCACCTCCTGGCCCAGCCTGCGGACGGACCTGGTCAACGCGGGCGCCCACTGGGTCGACCAGGAGGTGCAGGTCTGCCGGGAGGGCCCGGGCCCGCTGGTGACCAGCCGGGCGCCGGGCGACCTGCCGGTGTTCGAGGACACCTTCGTCACCGAGTTCGCCCACGCGGCGGCCGGGCAGCGGAAGTGACGCGGGTTCAGGGGCGTATCGGCGTTCAGACGCGGGGGTTCAGGGGCGGGCGTTCAGGCGCGTACGGGGCGTTCAGGGGCGGCCACGCCCCAGGGGTCAGTCCCCGCGCAGGCGGACGAAGGTCGCGGTGGGCGGGCGGCCGGTGAGGGTGACCTCGGCGCGCAGCGGGGCGGTGAGCGGGTGCACCCGGCCGTGGTCGGGGTCGGCGGCGGGCGGGCCGAGCAGCGGCCCGGCCGCCCGGGCGACCTCCCGGGCCTGCACGGGGGTGAGCCGTGGGGTGGTCAACAGCACGCGGCCGTCGTCGAGTTCGAGCACCAGGGCGTGCGGCCGGTCGGCCGGGCCGGTCAGGGCACGGACGGTGGCGTCCTCGGTGTCGCTGCGCCGGTACTTGACCCAGGCCCGGCCCGCGCCGCGCGCCCGGTACGGGGAGGCGGCGGCCTTGCACACCAGGCCCTCCACGCCGGTGTCCGCCAGCTGGGTCATCCACGCCACGGCCTCCGTCCGGTCGGTGGTGGCCAGCACCGGCTGGATCGGCGGCGGGACGTCGGCCAGCGCGGCCAGCAGCAGCCGGCGCCGGTCGGTCAGCGGCAGGCGCCGGACGTCCCGGCCGGGGAGGGCGAGCAGGTCGAAGGCGATCAGCCCGAGCGCGACGTCCGGGGCGGCGGCCCGGGCCTGCCGGGTGTGCAGCAGCTCCTCGAAGGCGAACCGCCCGGCCCGCCAGGCGACCAGTTCGGCGTCCAGCACCAGCCCCTCGGGCAGCCGGGCGACGGCGGCGGCGAGCGGCGGGAACTCGGGGGCCAGGTCGCGGCCGCTGCGGGACTGCAGGAAGGCCGGCCGCTCGCCACGCGCGAAGGCGACGCAGCGGAAGCCGTCCAGTTTCAGCTCGTACTGCACGCCGCCCCCGCCCAGCCCGTCGGCGGGCGGCACGGCGGTGACGGCGGCGGGGCGCATCACCTCGACGGGCGGGTGCAGCACCTGCCGGGGCTGGGAGGGCTGCGCGGCCCGCGCGGGGGCCGCGGGCGCGGCACGGCCGGTGGGCGCCTGGGGCAGTGGCCGGGCCTGCTCCGGGTCCAGCAGCGGCGCGAACAGGTCGCCGTGCGTCGCCAGCCGGTCCGGCAGCTCGGCGAGGGTGAACACCAGCTCCGCCTCCCCGCGGGCCCGTTCCAGCTCGTCCCAGGCCAGCGGCGCGGAGACGGTCGGCAGCGGCCGGGCGCGCAGGGTGTACGGGGCGGCGGTGGTCTTCTTGGCGTTGTTCTGCGACCAGTCGACCAGCACCCGGCCGCGCCGTCGGGCCTTGGCCATGGTGTGCACCACCAGCTCCGGGTGCTCCGCCTCCAGGGCGGCGGCCAGCGCCTTGGCGTACCCGGAGACCTCGGCGCTGGGCGTGGGCTCGATCGGGACCAGCAGGTGCAGGCCCTTGGAACCGGAGGTCTTCACCCAGGCCGACAGGCCGTCCGCGGCGAGCCGCTCGCGCAGCAGCAGCGCGACCGCCCGGCAGGTGAGCACGTCGGCGCCCTCGCCCGGGTCGAGGTCCAGCACCAGCCGGTCGGCCAGCCCGGGCGCGGCGGCGTGCCACTGCGGGACGTGCAGTTCCAGGCAGCCCAGGTTGGCGACCGCCAGCAGCGCCGCGCCGTTCTCCAGCACCACCTGGCGCAGCTCGCCGCCGGTGCTCGGCACGTCCACCGTGCGCACCCAGTCGGGGGTGCCCGGCGGCGGGTTCTTGGCGACGAACACCTCCGCCTCGACACCGTCCGGGCAGCGCAGGAAGGAGACCGGGCGGTCCCGCAGGTGGGGCAGCAGGGCGGTGTGCACCGCGGCGTAGTAGCGCAGCACCTCGCCCTTGGGGGTCCCGATGCTCGGGTAGTACACCTTGTCGAGGTGGGACAGGGCGAGGGTGTGCCCGTCGACCGTCATCTGCGGCATCGGCGCTCTCCGGGGAGTGCTGCGGTGGCCCCCCAGCCAGTCTGCCCCGCCCCCGCCGCCACCGCCCCCGCCCGGGACGGTGGCCGCTGTTCCTAGCCGCCGGGGCCGACCAGGGCGTGGGCGTCCGCGACCAGGTCCTCGATCCGCGGCCAGTCCGGGGCCGGAACGTCCAGGTAGACGCCCAGCCACCCCCGGTGCCCCACGTACGGCGGCCGGAAGTAGCGGGCCGGGTCCTGCCCGACCAGCCGCTCCTGGGCGCCGCCGGGGGCCGCGCACCAGAAGGCGAGCCGGTCGTCGTGGTGGTGGTCGGCGAGCATCACGAACATCCGGGCCCGGCGGCCGGAACCCGCGAACCAGGTCGGCTCCCCGTGGCTGACCCGCTCCTCCGTGTCCGGCAGCGCCAGGCACAGCGCCCGCAGCCGCTCCACCGGGGCGGAGCCCACGGAGGCCGCTTCACGCACCGCACGCGCGGCACGCACGGCACGCACGGAGCTCACGGCGCTCACGCCGCCGGGACGGGCCGGGGTGCGCCCGGGTAGGTGCCGAAGTACCAGTGGTTGCCCTCCGGGTCGGCGGCGGCGAAGTCGCGCGAGCCGTAGTCGGTCTCGGTCAGGCCGGTGGTGATCCGGGCCCCGGCGGCCACGGCCCGGGCGTGCACGCCGTCCGGGTCGGCCGTGACCACGTACGCGCTGAACGTGCCCGGCTCGCCCCGCCACTGGCCCGGCGCGGTCTCCCGCACCGAGCCGAGCATCACGCCGCCGCCCTCCGGCCAGGCCAGTTCGGCGTGCGCCACGAAGTCGCCCTCGCCGTAGCTGACCACCTCCTGGAAGCCGAAGGCCTCCGTCAGGAAGCGGATCAGGGCGCGGGCGTCGGTCGCGCGCAGGGTGGGCCAGACCTGCGGGGCAGGGGTCTCGGTGTCCATGACTCTCACTCCTCGGGTGGGGTGGTTACGCCTCCCACTCTGCGGCGGCCCTCGCCGCCGCGCCTTGGACGTTTCGGAACTTGCCCTCCTCCGGCCCCTCGGCCGCCAGCCAGGCGCTCGGCGCCGCCCCCGCCAGCGCGCGGAACTCCCGGGCCAGGTGCGCCTGGTCGAAGTAGCCGCAGCTCACCGCCAGTTCCGCCAACCGGGGCGGCGGCGCACCGGTCGCCAGCAGGTGCCGGGCCCGGTCGAAGCGGATCACCCGGGCGGCGGCCTTCGGGGTGAGCCCGGTCTCCCGGCGGAACCGCTCCTGGAGGTGCCGGGCGCTCCACCCGGTCTCCCGGGCCAGCTCGGCCACCGGCAGCGCCCCGCCGCTGCGCCGCAGCGCCCGCCAGGCCCAGCCCACCTCCGGCGGCACCCGCCCGGACGGCCGAGCGGCCCGCAGCAGCGCCGCGTCCAGGGCGGCGAACCGTTCCGCCCAGCCGTCGGCGGCCCTGATCCGCTCCTGCAACTGCGGGCCGAGCCGCCCGAGCACCTCCTCCGCCGGGACGTCGATCCCGGCCAACTCCCCGGCGGGCAGCCCGAACAGGGCACGTGCGGCGAGCGGGTGCACGGCGATCTGCACCCCGGACTGGGCACCCTCGTGGGTGATCAGCGCGGGGGAGGTGTGCAGCCCGCCGAGCAGCGTCGGGTAGCTGCCGGGCGGTTGGGCCGGATCGGGGTGGCCGGCGATCACCAGCGGCTCGTCCAGGGTGAGGATGAAGGTCAGGTACGGGGAGGGCAGGCCGCGGTGCACCGCCGGGGCCAGGCCGCGCTGGCGGTAGCCCGAGTACCAGGCCACGTACGGGCGCAGCGCCGTCGAGGGACGGGCGCGGACGGCCTCGTCGACCGTCCCAGTGGCTTGCGTGGTCACGGCTTCCAGTATCGGCGCCCGCGGTCGCGGGCGGGAGTGCGGTCGCCTACGGTGAGGGCACGGTCACCCTGTGAGGGCGCGGTGCGCCGCCGGGGGATGGCCGCCGGGGGGTAAACACCGACGAAGGAGTCCCCGTGACCACTGCCCGAGACATCATGCACACCGGCGCCCAGTGCATCGGCGCCCACCAGACGCTGGACGAGGCCGCGAAGATGATGCGCGACAAGAACGTCGGCGCGCTGCCGATCTGCGGCGACGACCAGAAGCTCCACGGCATCATCACCGACCGCGACATCGTGGTGCGCTGTCTCGCCGAGGGCAAGGACCCGGCGAGCATGACGGCCATCGAACTGGCCGGGCACCTGCACTGCGTGCGGGCCGACGACAGCATGGATGTGGTGCTCAAGAAGATGGAGCAGCACCAGATCCGGCGCATCCCGGTGATCGACGGCGAACGGCTGGTCGGCATGATCAGCGAGGCCGACCTGGCGATGGGTCACCGCGACGGCCAGCGGCTGACGGACCAGCAGATCATCGAGTTCATGGACAGCGTCTACATGAAGCACTGACGCGCCCGCCCGCACTGGGCGACTGCCCCGGCCGGGCCCCGCGGACCGAGTGCCGTCGCGGGGGCGGGGCGGGCGGGTCTCGTTTCGTTTGGGGGGGGTTTCTTTTTCCTGGGGGAGGAGGGGGGGGGAACCCGCGCGGAGGGAAAGAAACCCAAAAA
>NZ_JBVHYH010000055.1:11077-62657 GCF_055569135.1 Kitasatospora sp. NPDC029367 | reverse complement strand
GAGGGAGTCCATGCGGAGCATCGGCGACCGACGACAACGCGGCGAGGTGCGTGCCCTGGCGTCGCGGGCCTGGCCTGATCCACAAGACACGCCCTGGGCCGGGAGGAACTAGGCCGGGAGGAAGAAGCCGGTGATGTCGGCGAGGCGCCCGTCCTCGTGGTGGCGGGCGGTGCTGATGCCGGTCGACGCGGTCTCGCCCTGCCCGCCGAGCTGGGTCCAGCGGGCGAGGGAGCGGTCGTGGTGCTCCAGCACCTCGTCGATGCGGAACCGGTGGCCGGGGAAGGCCGTGGCGAATCCGGCCATGTAGGCGGCGAGTTCGGTCAGGCCGGCAGCCTCGGCCCCGGGGTCGCGGTAGGCGACCTCGTCCACCGCGACCGCGCCGAGGGCGGCGATCCGGTCGGCGGGGTCGGCCGACCAGCAGGCGGCATAGTCGTTCCAGAGCCGCTGGGTGTCACTCATGGTCGTCCTGCTTTCGTACGGTTCTCAGAGAGCCGATCGACGCCATCGCGCCGTCGGTGACGCTGTGCAATGTGGTGTGGGGCAGGCCGGCCCGGACGAGCACCAGCAGGCCCTGGTAGAGCGCGAGCAGGTGTGCTGCCGTGGTCGCGACGTCGAGGTCCGGCGGTGTGTCGCCGCGGAGCCGGGCGCGGGTCAGCGCGTCGGCGAAGCCGCCTTCGATCACTGCCAGGCCGTGGTGCACGCCGGCGGCGGTCGCAGGGAGGGTGAAGGACTCGACGGCGGTGTTGGTGAGCAGGCAGCCCGGGTCGGGCTCGGCGCCGGTCTCGATCGCCGAGGTGAAGAACGAGCGGATGCTGGCCAGAGGGTCCACCGGCTCCAGCAGGTGGACCCGGACGCGGTCCTGCACCACCCGCTCGTTGTAGGCGTCCAGGGCGGCGTGGAACAGGCCGTCCTTGCTCTGGAAGGTCCGGTAGAGGCTCCCCGGGTGCAGTCCGGTGGCCTCTTCGATGTCCCGCAGTGAGGTGCCGAGGTAGCCCCGGTGGCGGAAGAGCCGCATGGCCGAGGCCAGCACCTCGTCCTGGTCCCAGAGCTGTCTGCGCCCCATCGCGGCCTCCGTAGTTGAACGACTGCTCACAAAAATAGCACGACCTGGTCCAATGCGGTTTCCATCACTACGGCCGACGGGTCGAACACCTTCGTCCAGACGGGCTCCTGGAGGACCCAGCGCGGCGCCGGATGCCAGGCTCAGTGATCGCCAGGACAGTGCCTGGCCGGTTCGGGCGGTGTTGTGATCCCGGTGACACTGCTGTTCAGCAACCCCGGTGCGGCGTAGCCTGGTTGAAAGCTCTTGTTTCGGTGCCTCAGGGGGGCGGTTCCCGTGGTCTACAAGCAGGTCTTTCTGCCGTGGACGGTTGAACAGTTCTTCACCGAGGGGCCCACGGCAGCGTCCCAGCTCACCCGTTGCCCGACGGCCGCCCATGCTTCACCGACGGAGTTCCACCTCGCCGGTGACCAGGCTCATCCGCAGTTCGTCATCATCCCGCAGCGCAGGAACGGGCTGCTGGAGGTCACTTCTGACAGCGAGCGGGGGACCCCCCAGCTGTAGCCCCGGCCGGACGCGCCGATGTGCGCGGGTGGCCGTCGACGATGCGCTCGCGCTGCCGCGAGGTCGCGGTGCGCGCCGCCGAGCTGCCCCCGGCGACCTGATCAGGGCCGTCACGTTCGTGTTCGAGAGGATCTTGTTCGCTAAGATCTTGATCTTCGAAGTCACGGCACATCGGGGGTGGGGTCCATCAACGGGAGCAAGGGCGCGTTGCGTGCGCTGAGCACGGACGAGCCGCGGGAGATCGCCGGGTACCGGCTGCTCGCGCAGATCGGCGAGGGCGGGATGGGGTCCGTCTACCTCTCGCGCACGCGCGGCAACCAGCCGCTCGCGATCAAGGTGATCCGCCGGGAGTACGCCGGTGACCCCGAGTTCCGTCGCCGCTTCCAGCAGGAGGTGCGCGCGGCCGAGAAGGTGCGGGGCTACCACCTGGTGCCCGTGCTGGACCACGACGCCCACGGCGAACAGCCGTGGCTGGCCACGGCGTACGTCCCCGGCCTGCCGCTCGACGAGGCGCTCGACGCCCACGGTCCGCTGCCGCTGCCCGTCGCCCTCCAGCTGGTCGGTTGCGTGGCCCGGGCGCTGGACTCCATGCACTCCGCGGGGATCGTCCACCGCGACCTCAAGCCCGGCAACCTCCTGCTCGGCCCGGACGGGCCCTGGGTGATCGACTTCGGGATCGCGCGTGCCGCCGAGGCCACCAGGCTGACGCAGAGCGGGGGCTTCATCGGCACCCCGCAGTTCATGTCGCCCGAGCACGGCATCGGGAGTGAACTCACCCCCGCCACCGACGTGTTCGCGCTCGGTCTGATCGCCGCCGTCGCCGCCACCGGCCGCCACCCCTACGGGACGGGCGGGGCGCTGACCGTGGCCACCCGGATCGCCAACACCGCGCAGCGACCGGCGGACCTGTCCGGTTACCCGGACGGGCTGCGCCCTCTGCTGGAGCGCTGCCTCGCGGCGGATCCGGCGGCCCGGCCCACCCCGGCCGAACTGGCGGAGCTGTGCGAGCAGGCGTCCGGGCGCCCGTCGCGGGACCTGGGAGACTGGCTGCCCGCCTCCCTGGCGGCGGCGGTCGCCGAACGCCGGCGCCGGGTGGAGCAGTTGCTGACGGGGCCGGACGCGCCGGCTCCCGGTGCGGCGGAGGCCCCGCCCCGGCCGACGGCCACCTACGTGCCCACCCAGGCCTCGGGGAACGCCGGCGCCCCGTACGGGGACCAGGTGCACAGCGCGCCCACGCAGACGGCGGGTGCGCCCGGGCCGGTGGGTGCGGGCGAAGCGGCGGGGGCGGCAGCGGGGTCGGCGGCGCAGGCGGCGGCAGCTTCGCGGCGCAAGCGGGCCCTGGTGGCCGGTGCGCTCGCCGTGGTGCTGGCCGCTGCGGCCGGTACAGCGTGGGCCCTGTCCGGTGACGGGAAGTCCGGGTCCGGTACGGCCGCGGCTGCGCAGCCGGAGGTGAGCGTGAGCCCCCGGGCGAGCGCGAGCGCGAGCGGGCAGCCGGGCGCCACCGGCCCGGCAGACGCGGCCTCGGGATCGGCGGCGGGACCGGGGGCGGGACCGGGATCCGGCGCGCCGTCCCCGAAGGGCGGTTACACCGCGGTGTTCACCGACCGCCCCCTGATGATCGGGACCCCCGCCGTCGGCGAGCTGATCTCGGTGGACCTGGACGCCCCGAAGGTGAATCCGCGCGGCGAGGTCGGCGACCACGAAGCCGAGCTGACCTACATCATTCAGTACCTGACCTTCGGCACCCCGGTCGCCAAGAGCGCGGGAACGTCACCGGAGGCCTGCCGCCAGGCTGTGGACAGTGCCCCGTTGCCGTCGGAGCTCAGCAACACCGCGCTGATCGAGCGCCACGCGATCGCGAAGGGCGACGTGCTGTGCACCGTCACCTCGAAGGGCAACCTCGCCATGCTGAGAATCACTGACGTCCGGCCGGCCGGGACGCCGATGGACCCGCCCGCGTTCGCCGGGCTGGTCACCCTCTGGAAGCCGCCTTCCTGATCGCCCCGCTCCGCGCACGGGCTTTCCGCCTCCCGCCCCTTTCTCGGGGCGGGGGGCGGTTTCGATTTCCCTGCCAGAAACGAACCTTGACGGTTCGTCAGCCACTTCCACGGCCACTGGTGTCACCGTGCGCGACATGATCAGTGCGTTGAGTGATGTGGCCAGGGTGTCCCGGTCCGTCGGTGGCCTCGGTTCGCCGGTTGCCAAGTTTTGGCAATGATTTCCACCTAGCCCCCGGATCCCCTAGGTATGAAAATCATTTCCATCTATGGTGAAGGCGTCCAACGGAGCCGGACCCGCCCAGACGGCGGTACCGGCAGGTTTCGAGGAGCAGTCCGCCATGCGTGTCGTCCCGTCCAGCAAGCCCCGCCGCCTTCCGAGAATCGTGCTCGGCCTGACCGCGGTCGCCGCCCTCGCCGCGACCAGTGCGTGCTCCACCGGCTCGTCGGCCAAGAACACGTCCGGTGCGTCCGGCGGCGCGAGCAGCGGCAGCGGCTCGAAGGTGATCCAGGTGACGGCCGCGGAGAACTTCTGGGGTTCCATCGCCACCCAACTCGGCGGTGACCACGTGAAGGTGAACAGCATCATCACCAACCCCGACACCGACCCGCACTCCTACGAGCCGACCGCCGCCGACGGTCGCACCATCGCGGGCGCGGACTACGTGATCAGCAACGGGATCGGCTACGACGCCTGGTCGGACAAGCTGCTGTCCGCGAACCCGGCGCAGGGCCGGACCGTGCTCAAGGTCGGCGACCTGCTGGGCAAGAAGGAGGGCGACAACCCGCACCAGTGGTACTCCGCCGAGGGTGTCACCAAGGTCATCGACCGGATCACGGCCGACTACAAGAAGCTGGACCCGGCCGACGCGGCCTACTTCGACAGCCAGGAGAAGGCCTTCACCACCCAGACCCTGGCCACGTACAACAAGCTGGAAGCCGACATCAAGACCACCTACGCGGGCACCCCGATCGGCGCTTCCGAGTCGATCGTGACCCCGCTCGCGGAGAGCGTCGGCCTCAAGCTGCTCACCCCGGAGACCTTCCTGGACGCCGAGAGCGAGGGCACCGACCCGACCGCCGCCGACAAGGCCACCATCGACCAGCAGATCGCCGGCAAGCAGATCAAGGTCTACGTCTACAACTCCCAGAACTCCAACCCCGACGTGGTGGCCCAGGTCAACGCCGCCAAGGCGCAGGGCATACCGGTCGTCGAGGTCACCGAGACCCTCACCCCGGCGGGGGCCAGCTTCCAGGACTGGCAGGCCCGGCAGCTCCAGGGCCTCGCCGACGCGTTGAAGCAGGCGACGGGCAAGTGAGCGAGCGGAGCGAGCTCACCGTCAAGAGGTGCGCACGGGCGAATGCCCCTGGCGAGCGGAGTGAGGCGGGCGCATGAGCATCCACCCGACCGAGAAGGTCCGTACCGAGGAGGTCCGTACGGAGGAGGCCCGTACGGAGGAGGTCCGTACGGAGACGGAGCGCACCGCGCCCGGCGGGGAGCCGGTGCTGTCGCTGCGCGGGGCCGCCGTCCGGGTGGGCGGGCGGACCCTCTGGTCGGGTGTCGATCTGACCGTGGGGGCCGGGGAGTTCACCGCCGTCCTCGGCCCCAACGGGGTCGGGAAGTCGACCCTGGTCAAGGTCCTGCTGGGCGTCCTCCCGGCGGCCGCCGGTGAGGTACGGGTGCTCGGCGCGGCGCCCGGCGGGCGGAACGCGGCGATCGGGTACCTGCCGCAGCGGCGCAACTTCGACGCCACCGTCCGGATCCGCGGGATCGATGTGGTGCGGCTCGGGCTGGACGGGGATTCGTGGGGGATCCCCGTTCCGTTCCTGAACCGCGCGAAGCGCCAGGCCGCCCGTGAACGCGTGCGGGAGGTCATCGAGCTGGTGGGCGCGTCGAAGTACGCGCACCGGCCGATCGGGCAGTGCTCGGGCGGCGAGCAGCAGCGGCTGCTGATCGCCCAGGCGCTGGTCCGCCGTCCCCGAGTGCTGCTGCTGGACGAGCCGCTGGACAGCCTGGACCTGACCAACCAGGCGGCGATCGCCTGCCTGTTGGGCAAGGTCTGCCACCTGGAACAGGTGTCGGTGGTCATGGTCGCGCACGACGTCAACCCGATACTCCACCACCTGGACCGGGTGGTCTACATCGCCGAGGGCGGTGCCGTCTCCGGTGCCCCGGACGAGGTGATCACCACCGCGACGCTGAGCCGCCTCTACCGCACGCCGGTCGAGGTGCTGCGCACCGGCGACGGGCGGCTGGTCGTGGTCGGCCAGCCGGAGGCCCCGGCGATCCACTCCGACCGGCACCTCCACAGCGACCGGCACGGGAACGGGGGCGGCCGTGCTGCTGGCAGCTGACGCGACCCCGCCGGCCTTCGGCTGGGACCTGGTCGCCGACTTCCAGGACATGTGGTCCTACGCGTTCATGGTGAACGCCTTCCGGGCCGGCCTGGTGGTGGCTCTGGTGTGCGCCGTGGTGGGCTGGTTCATGGTGCTGCGCCGCCAGACCTTCGTCGGGCACACCCTGTCGGTGTCCGCATTCCCGGGCGCCTCGCTGGCCGTGCTGCTCGGCTTCGCCACCACGCTCGGCTACTTCGGGTTCTGCGTCGCCACCGCGCTGGTGCTGGCGGCGCTCGGCCGCCGGGGCCGGGGGAGCGGCGCCGAGGAGTCCGCGGGCACCGGTACGGTGCAGGCCTTCGTGCTGGCCTGCGGATACCTGTTCATCAGCCTGTACAAGGGCCTGCTGGAGGGGCCGACGGCGCTGCTGTTCGGCAGCTTCCTGGGCATCACCACCGGCCAGGTGGTGACCCTGGCGGTGGTGGGCGGGGTGGTGCTGGCCGCCCTGGCGGTGATCGGACGGCCGCTGCTGTTCGCCTCCGTGGACCCGGAGGTGGCGGCCGGGCGCGGGGTGCCGGTACGGCTGCTGGACACCCTGTTCCTGGTGCTGCTGGGCGCGGCGACCGCCGAGGCCAGCCAGATCACCGGCACCCTGCTGGTGTTCGCGTTGATGGTGATCCCGGCGGCGACGGCCCAACAGCTCACCGCCCGGCCGGGGTTGAGCCTGCTGCTGTCGGTCGCCCTGGGGCTGGCGGCCTGCTGGGCGGGCCTGGTCGCGGCCTACTACCGGCCGTACCCGCTCGGCTTCTTCGTGACCGGCTTCGCCTTCGCCGGCTACGTCCTGGCGCACCTGGTGCGCTTCGCCCGGGACCGCCTGCCCGGCGGCGCCCGTACGGCCGTCGCGATCGGAGCTGCGCCATGACCGCCGTCCTGTCCCAGCCGTTCTTCCAACACGCCCTGCTCGCCGGGACGTTCATCGCGCTCGCGTGCGGGCTGGTGGGCTGCTTCCTGGTGCTGCGGGCGCAGATCTTCACCGGCGACGCGCTCAGCCATGTCGCCTTCACCGGCGCGATGGCCGCGTTGGCGGGCGGCTACGACCTGCGGCTCGGGCTGTTCGCGGCGACCGTCGGGGTGGGCCTGCTGATCGGCGGCCTCGGCCGGCGGGGGCGGGCGGACGACGTGGTGATCGGCAGCGTCTTCGCCTGGATCCTCGGCCTGGGCGCCTTCTTCCTGACCGTCTACGCCACCTCCCGCAGCGGCGCCCAGGGCGGCGCCGGGACGAGCGTGCTGTTCGGCTCGATCTTCGGCCTGCACGGCAGTCAGACGACGGTGGCCGTGGCGATCGCGGGCGCGATCTGCGTCGTCCTGCTGCTGATCGCCCGCCCGCTGCTGTTCGCCACCCTCGACGAGGCCGTGGCGGCCGCCAGGGGCGTGCCGGTGCGGGCGCTGGGGCTCGGCTTCCTGGCCCTGGTCGGCGCCTGCGCCGGGGAGGCCACCCAGGCGGTCGGCTCGTTGCTGCTCCTGGGCCTGCTCGCGGCGCCGGCGGGCGCGGCGCTGCGGCTCACCGACCGGCCGTTCAGGGCGCTGGCGCTGTCCGCCGGGCTCGCGGTCGCGGAGATGTGGGGCGGGCTGCTGCTGAGCGCGGCGGCGCCGAAGCTGCCGCCGAGCTTCGCGATCATGGCGACGGCCACGGTCGTGTACGCGGCCACCTTCCTGGTCCGGCCGCGCCGTGCTTCCGACCCGCTGCCGGCTCGCACCGCGGCCCCCGGGACGGGCTGACCCGTGGCCGAGACCCGCAGCCGGGCGCTGACCACGGCCTTCCGGCGGGCCGCCGAGCGGCGGAAGGACACGGACGCGCAACCGGACAACGACCACGACGGGCTGGGCCGCCTCACCCCGCAACGCGCCGAGGTGCTGCGGGCCCTGCGGGGCTGCGAGGACTTCGTCAGCGCCCAGGTGCTGCACGCCGGCCTGCTGATCACCGGCTCGCGGGTGGGCCTGAGCACCGTGTACCGGACCCTGACCGCGCTGGCCGAGGTCGGCCGCGCCGACGTCGTCCGGGACACCAACGGCGAGCGGCTGTTCCGCTACCGGCCGGGCGCCGACCACCGGCACTACCTGATCTGCCGTACGTGCGGCCTGAGTTCGCCGGTGGACTCGGCCGCGGTGGAGGCCTGGGCCGAGCGGGTCGCGGAGCTGTCCGGTTTCGCGGACGTCCAGCACACCGTCGAGCTGGCGGGCGTCTGCCCGGACTGCCGTACCGCCGACTGACCCGGCCTGCCTGGCCCGCACGGCCCGCCCCGCCCCGCCCTGCCAACGCCCGCCCGGCCCGGTGCGGGCGCCTTCGGGCCTGCGGCGGGAGCCGGAAGGGGCGACCGCGGGGGCGACTGCGGCTCTCTTATTGAAAAGCATTATCGTTTCAATCTAGGGTTTGGGGCGTCGCCCAAGAGTGAGGACACCATGACGAATCGTCGGAACCATCAGATATCCCGCAGAGCCGTGCTGAGTGCGCTCGGCACCGGCGCGGTGCTCGGCAGCGGCCTGCTGACGGCCTGCGGCAGCAGCTCGTCGACCGCCCGGCCCCCGCTCGCCGCGGCCACCGGCCCGACGGCCACGGTCGCGCCCCGCCGGGGCGGGACGCTCCGGGCGGCCTTCGCCGGATCCGCGGCCGAGTCGACCAGTGTGCTCCAGGCCACCGGCAGCGCCGTCGACTACGTCCGGGCCCGGCTGATCTGGGACACCCTCGGCGAGATCGACGGCAGCACACCGGTGTGGCGGCTCGCCGAGTCCGTCACCCCCGACGGCGACGCCACCCACTGGACGGTACGGCTGCGCGACGGCGTCACCTTCAGCGACGGCCGCAAACTCACCGCCCAGGACGTGCTGTTCAGCCTCCGGACGCTGGCCGCCAGTCCGACCGTGCAGGCCGGGCTGCTGGCCGGCCTCGACCCCGCCGGGTCCGCCGTCCGCGACCCGCGCACCCTGGAACTGCGGCTCAAGGGCCCCGACGGCTTCTTCGACCTCGTGCTGGCCCAGTCGATGTTCGTCTTCCCCGACGGCACCACCGACCCCGCCCACGCGCCCGGCTCCGGGCCGTACACCCTCAAGAGCTGGACGGCCGGCGGCAGCAGCCTGCTCACCCCCCGCACCGACTACTGGGGCGCGGCCGAGGGCGGCCCCTACCTCGACCGGATCGAACTGTTCTCGGTCGCGGACGCGGCCGCCCGGCTCAACGGCCTGAAAGCGGGCGAGTTCGACTACGCCGGCGGCCTCACCCTCACCGCCGCCCGCGCCGAGGAGAAGAACCCGGCCCTGCGCTTCCTCACCGCTCCGCAGGAGCTCTGGAGCGAGCTCGCCCTCACCATGAACCTCGGCACCGACCCGTTCACCGGGCCCGAGGCCGTCCGGGCGGTGAAGTACGCGATCGACCGCGAGGCCATGGTCCGCACCGTCACCCTCGGCTACGGCGAGGTCGCCGACGACGCGCTCGGCCGCCACCAGTCCTGGTACGACACCACGCTGCCGCGCCGCGCCTACGACCCCGAGCAGGCGAAGAAGCTGCTCCCGGGCGGGCGGCTCACGGTGCGCACCAGCGACTACGAGTACGGGACGCTGGAGAGCGCCACCGCCTTCGTCCAGCAGGCCCGGGGCGCCGGCCTCACGGTGTCGGTCGACAAGGTCCCCGCCGCGGACTACTACGCGGACATCAAGACCCTGCTGAGCACCCCGCTGCAGACCAACCTGTACCACGCGATGCCGCTGCCCCTCCAACTCTCCATGTACTACGGCTCCAAGGCCTCCTACCCGTTCACCGGCCCGGCCGGCGAGACCCTGGACGGGCTGATCGCCGCCCTACACACCGCCGTCGGGGACGCGAAGCGCACCGCCGCCGTCCACGACGTGCAGCACCACCTCTACGAGCACGGCGGCGACGCGGTGTTCGCCCGGATCCCCCCGGTGGCGGCGTCCGCCCCGGGCGTCCACGGCGTCCAGCCGCGCGGCTTCTTCGACTACCCGTGCCTGCGCGACGCCTTCCTCGCGCCGTGAGGGCGCCCCGGCGGCGGTCCGCGCGCACGGCGCGGGCGGTCCTGGGCCGGCTCGCCGCGGCGGCGGGCACCCTGCTCGCCGCCTCGGTGCTGGTCTTCGCCGCGACCGCGCTGGCCCCCGGCGACGCCGCCGCGGCCCGGCTGGGCGGCCGCGCCGGGCCCGAGCAGATCGCCGAACTGCGCCACGGCCTGGGCCTGGACCAGCCGCCCTGGACCCGCTACGGCCACTGGCTCTGGCACGCCCTCCAGGGCGACCTGGGCACCTCGTACGCCAACGGCCGGCCGGTGGCCGAGCTGATCGCCGGACGGGCCGGGAACTCCCTGCTGCTCGGGGCCGTCGCGGCGGCGCTGCTGGTTCCGCTCGCCCTCGGCCTGGGACTGTGGGCCGGGATGCGCGCCGGGCGGGCGGCCGACCGGGTGGTGTCGGGCGTGACGCTCACCCTGGTCAGTCTGCCCGAGTTCGTGATCGGCACGCTGCTGGTCCTGCTGCTGGCGGTCGGCCTCGGCTGGCTGCCCGCGGTGTCGCTGCCCCCGGCCGGGCAGGGCGTGCTGAGCCGGCCGCAGATCCTCGTCCTGCCGGTGCTGACCCTGCTGTCGGTCAGCCTGGCGCAGAACGTCCGGCTGGTGCGGGCCGGTGTGGTCGCCGCCGGCGACTCCGACGCGGCCCGCACCGCCCGGCTGGGCGGCGTCCCCGAGCACCGGGTGGTGCTGCGCTGGATCCTGCCGGCCGCCGTGGTGCCCGCCGTGCCGGTGCTGGCCCGCTACCTGGCCTACCTGCTCGGCGGCACCCTGGTCGCCGAGACCCTCTTCGGCTACCCCGGACTGGCCGCCGCGCTGGTCAACGCCACCGCCGCGCGGGACGCCCCCGTCGTGCAGGGCGTGACCCTGCTCGTCGCCGGGGTCACCGTCACCCTCAACCTGTTCGCGGACCTCCTCGCGGCCGCGCTCAACCCGGCGGCAAGGAGCACGAGTTGACCGTCACCACACGATGGCGCGCGACGGCGGCCGGGGCGGTGCTCGCCGGGTGCGTGCTGCTCGCCCTGCTCGGGCCGCTGCTCGCCCCGCACCTGCCGGGCGACGTGCAGGACCTGCCGTACGCCCCGGCCGGCGGCGCGACGCCGCTCGGCACCGACCACCTCGGCTCCGACGTCCTCAGCCGGTTCCTGGCCGGCGGCCGCTCGCTGGTGCTGCTGTCCGTGGCGGCGCTCGCCGTCGCGTACCTCCTGGGCGCGGCGGCGGGCATGACGGCGGCGCTGCGCGGTGGGCGGACGGACACCGTGGTGCTGCGCGCCGCCGACGTGCTGCTGAGCCTGCCCGGCTTCCTGCTGCTCAGCGTCGCCGTCGTGGCGGTGGGCCGGGGGGTCACCGGGGTGGGGGTCGCGGCCGCGGTGGTCCTGCTGCCGGAGATCGTCCGGGTGGTGCGGGCCGCCACCCTCCAGGCGCTGCAGCACGACTACGTCGAGGCGGCCCTCGCCCGCGGCGAGCGGACGGGACACGTGCTGGTGCGCGAGGTGCTGCCCAACCTCGCGCCGGTGCTCGCCGCCGACGCCGCCGTCCGGTTCGTCGGCGCGGTGTTCATCGTCGCCACCGCCGGATTCCTCGGCTACGGCGCCCAACCACCCGCGGCGGACTGGGGGTTGATGGTCCTGGAGAACCGCGACGGGCTCACCCTGCAGCCCCTGGCGGTGGCCGTTCCGGCGGCCGGGATCCTGGTGCTGCTGCTGGCCGCCAACCTGCTCGTGGACGCCGCCTTCCCCGCCGCGCGCCCCCGGCGCCCCAAGCCCGCCCGGCGCCTCAGGCCCACCCTTTGGCGCCCGAAGCCCAGCCGGCGCCCGAAGCCCGCCCCTTGGCGCCCGGTGCCGGTGGCCGGGGACCGCACCGGCGAGGCCGCGGTGCTGCGGCTGCGCGGCCTGACCATCCGGGCCGACGGTCCGGACGGGCCGCGCTCCGTCGTCGACGGCGTCGACCTCGACCTCGCGCCCGGGCGCGTCCTCGCCCTGGTGGGGCCCTCGGGCAGCGGCAAGACCACGCTCGCGCTGGCCGCCCTCGGCGAACTGCGCCCCGGGCTCACGCTCCTGGGCGGCGAGGCCCACCTGGCCGGCCGGTCCGTCCTCGGACTGCCCGAGCGCGCGCTGCGCCGGCTGCGCAGCCGCCACGCGGGCTACGTCCCCCAGGACCCGCGCACCTCCCTCGCCCCGACCCTGCGGGTGGCCGACCACATCGGCGAGTTCCTGCGGGCCCGGGCCGTCCCCCGGGACGAGCGCCCGGAACGGATCCGGGCCGCCCTGCGGACCGTGCGACTGCCCTGCGACGAGGAGTTCCGGCGCCGCTTCCCGCACCAGCTGTCCGGCGGGCAACGGCAACGGGTCGCGCTGGCCGCGGCCCTCGCCCACCGACCCGACCTGCTGGTCCTGGACGAGCCGACCAGCGCCCTCGACCCCGTGACGGCCGCCGCGCTGCTCGCCGACATCGGGCGCCTGCGCGCGGAGGGCGGGCCCGCCGTGCTGCTGGTCGCCCATGACCTCGCCCAAGTCGCCGCGGTGGCCGACGAGGTGGCGGTGCTCGACGCCGGGCGGCTGGTGGAGCGCGGCCCGGTCGGCCGGGTGCTGTCCCGTCCGGAGAGCGCCGCCGCCCGCCGGCTGGTCGGCGCCGCCCGGCGGACCGAGCGGCCCCGGCCCGAGGACGCGCCCGCCCCCGGGGGCGCCGCGGCCCTCGCCCTGCGCGGACTCGACGCCCGCCGGAGCGGGCGTACGGTGCTGGCCGGCATCGACCTCTCCGTGGAACCCGGCGGCTGCCTCAGCGTGGTCGGCCCCTCCGGCGGCGGCAAGACCACCCTGCTGCGCTGCCTGACCGGCCTGCACGCCGACTGGTCGGGCACCCTCCGGCTGTCCGGCCGGGAGGCGGCGCACGGACTGCGCGGGCGCTCCCGCGAGCAGCTGAGGTCGCTCCAGCTCGTGCCGCAGGACCCGTACGACTCGCTCAACCCGCGCCACAGCGTCGCCCGGATCGTCGCCCGCCCGCTTGCCCGCTTCCGCCCGGACCTGGACGAGCGCGGGCTGCGCCGGGAGGTGGAACGGCTGCTGGAGCGGGTCGGGCTCGCCCCCGGCCACGCCGACCGGCGGCCGGCCCAGCTCTCCGGGGGACAGCGCCAACGTGTGGCGCTGGCAAGGGCGTTGGCCGCCGGACCAGCCGTACTGCTGTGCGACGAGGTGACCAGCGCCCTGGACGCGCCGACCGCCGACACCGTCGTCGCCCTGCTGGCGGAGCTGCGCCGCGACCTCGGCGTGGCCCTGGTCGTGGTGACCCACGACCTCACCGTGCCCGCCCGGCTGGGCGGCCGGATCGCCGTCCTCGCCGACGGCCGGATCAGGGAGAGCGGGACGGTCGACCAGCTGCTCACCGCGCCCGCCGATCCGCTGACCCGCGAACTGCTCGCGGCCGTACCGGCGTTGCCGCCGTCCGCCGCCGTGACCGACCGACCGTGAGGACGACCCCGATGACCCCGGCCGCCTGGCTGCGCCGCCCCCGACCCCGCCCGAACGCCGCCCTGCGGCTGGTCTGCCTGCCGCACGCCGGCGGCTCGCCCGGCCTCTACCGCGAGTGGGCCGCGCTGTTCCCGCCCGAGGTGGAGCTGGTGCTGCCCTGCCCGCCCGGGCGCGAGGACCGGATGGACGACCCCGCTCCCGCCGATCTCCCGGCACTGGTGGGGGAGTTCGCGGCCGGGCTGGCGCCGCTGGTGGACCGGCCCTGGGCGGTCTTCGGGCACAGCATGGGCGCGACGGTGGGCCACGAGCTCGCCCTGGAGCTCGTGCGCCGGGGCCACCGCCCGCCGGTGCACCTGTTCGTCTCGGCCCGGGAGGCGCCGCAGTACCACCACGGCGGCAGCACCCACCTCCTCGACGACGACTCGCTGTGCGCCGAACTCGTGGGCCTCGGCGGCACCGACGCCCAGCTGCTGGCCATGCCCGAGGTCCGCCGGCTCGTCCTCCCGGCGGTGCGCGGCGACTACCGGCTGATCGAGACGTACCGGGCGCGGCCGGCCGGTCCGTTGCCCTGCCCGGTGACGGCGCTGGTCGGCGCGGACGACACCGAGCTGACCGCCGAGGAGGCCGACGGCTGGCGCCGATGGACCTCGGCCGCCTTCGAGTTGCTCACCTTCCCCGGCGGCCACTTCTACCTCTCGGCGCAGCCGGGGGCGGTGGTCGCCGCGGTCCGGCGCCGGCTCGTCGGCGCCGTCTAGGGCCGTCTCCGAGCTCCCGCCTGCGGGAGTTCGACGACGGGCCCAGAACGTGGCACGCGCCGCCCGTACCCGGCTGACCGGCCGGGTACGGGCGGCGCGTTCGTGTGGCGGGTCAGGCGGCCGGGGCGTCCAGGCCGTCCCGTTCGCGGACCAGCACCAGGGCGGCCACCGCGGCGAGCAGCCCGGCCACGCCCGCGACCAGGAAGATCGTCGACAGCGCGTCGGTGTAGGCGGTGTGGGCGAGAGCGAGCACCTGGTCGCGGACGGTCGGCGGGACGGCCGCCGCCAGTTCGTCGAACTGGCCCGCGGCCACGAGGGCCCGCAGGTGGCCTCCGTCGCCGGACGGCACGCCGGCCCCGCTGAGCGCGGCGGAGGACATCGTCGCGCCGACCGTGCCGCTGAGCACCACGCCGAAGGCCGCGACGCCGGTCGCGGTGCCGAGCGGGAAGAAGCTGTTGGCGGCGCCGGAGGCCGTTCCCGCGCGGGAGGCCGGCACGACGCCGACCGCCAGCGCGAGCAGGTGGGGGAGCGTCAGTCCGGCGCCCACGCCCAGCAGGACCAGGGTGGGCAGGACGGCCGTCCAGTCGTCCTGCGGCCCGATCCCCACGCCCAGCAGCATGCCGACGCCGACGACGGCCATCCCCAGCGCGAGGACCCGGGCGACCGGCATGACCTTGGTGAGCAGCCCGCTCAGTGGGGCCGCTATCACCAGCGCCACGGACTGGGCGAGCAGCACCAGCCCGATCCGGAACGGGCTGAGCCCGAGCATGCCGCCGAGCCACAGGGTGAGGAAGGGCAGCAGACCGAAGCTGAAGATCCGGGCGGCGAAGCTGAGCAGCACGGCGCCGCTGAAGGTGGGGATCGCGAACAGCCGCAGGTCGAGCATGGCGTCCGGCCCCAGCCGCCACTGCACGGCGGTGAAGGCCGCGAACAGCACCGTCCCCGCGATCAGCCCGGTCAGGACGTCCGGCGTCGACCAGCCCTGCTCGGACCCGGTCAGCAGCGCGTAGTTGAGCGCGAACAGGGCGAGCACCGCCAGGACCGCCCCGGCGTAGTCGATCCGCTGGGGTACGTCGTCGGCCACGCTCTCGGGGACGGTACGGGCCGCGCCGAGCAGGATCAACAGGCCGATCGGCAGGTTGACCGCGAACAGGAACGGCCAGCTGAGCCATTCGACGATCGTGCCGCCGACCAGCGGGCCCAGTGCGGCCGACACCGCGCCGCCGGCCGTGAACAGCCCGATGGCCGTCGCCCGTGAGCGGACGGGGGCGCCCTCGTACGCTCCGGCGATCAGGGCGAGCGAGGTGCCGAGCACCATCGCGCCGCCGGCGCCCTGGACGGCGCGGGCCGCGATCAGGACGGCCGCGTTCGGCGCGAGTGCGCACCCGGCCGAGGCGGCGGTGAACAGGGCGACGCCGCCGAGGAAGATCCTGCGGCGGCCGATCCGGTCGGAGACCGAACCGGCGGTGAGCAGCAGGGCGGCGAAGGTCAGCGTGTAGGCGTTGACGATCCACTGGAGGCTGTCCAGTGAGGCGTCCAGGTCCTGGCCGATGCGGGGCAGGGCGACGTTGACCACGGTGATGTCCAGGGTCATCATCGCCGCCGCGAGGGAGGTGACCGCGGTCGTCCAGCGCCGGCCGCTGCGGACCTCGGGTGCGGCCTGCTCCTCGACCGGGTCGAGTTCCGTTGCACTCATGCTCGTCCTCTCTGCCTGTGTCATGACGAGTCGTCATATTCCGTTCCCCCGGCGGCTGCTGTGGACTTGAACTGGTGTTTGCGCGACGGGACTTGCCTGCCGGAGGGTCTTATTGCATATGATAACCACTACCAATAGGGATTTCGGCCGCAGGATCCGGGCCGGTCCACCGGTCGCGGCCGGCGCTCGCCACCCCGACCCCGCCGCCCTTCGGCGCGCGCACCCACATCCCGAGGAGGGGAACCCACTTGTCGCAGGATCACGGGATCGCAGCAGCCGACCTCGCGGGAGTCGTCGCGGAACTGCTCGACCTGCCCGCGGAACGGATCGGCGCGCAGGACAACCTGATCGCGCTCGGCCTGGACTCGCTGGCGATGATGCGGCTGGCCGGCCGGCTCCGGCGGACCGGCCTGGAGATCGGCTTCGCCGAGCTCGCCGCGCAGCCGACCCTGGCGGCCTGGCACGAACTGCTCAGCGGCGAACCGCTCAGTGGCGAACCGCGCAGCGGCGAAATGGTCAGCGGCGAACCGCTCGGTGGCGAACCGCTCAGCGGCCGCTCTCTCGCAGGCCGGCCGCGCACCGGAGCCGGGGCGGGCGTCCGGCCCGGACTCCAGGACGTCGACGAGTCCCAGCCCTTCGAACTCGCGCTGATGCAGCACGCCTACTGGGTCGGACGCCAGCAGGGCCAGGAACTCGGCGGCGTGGCCGCGCACTTCTACAACGAGTTCGACGGCGAAGGGGTCGACCCGGCCCGGCTGGAGGCCGCCGTCCGGGCGGTGCTCGCCCGGCACGGGATGCTGCGGGTGCACATCCTGGACGACGGCCGCCAGCGGATCCCCGAGCACAGCAGCTGGCCCGGCCTGCGGGTCCACGACCTGCGCGGCGCCGGCGCCGCCGAGGCCGAGGCGCGGCTCGCCGACCTCCGGCGGGAGCTGTCCCACCGCAGCCTCGACATCGCCGCCGGCGAGGTCTTCGACGTCCAGCTGTCGCAGCTGCCGGACGCGATCAGGCCCGGCGGCACCCGCCTGCACCTCAACCTCGACATGGTCGCGGCCGACGCGCTCAGCCTGCGCATCCTGCTCGCCGACCTCGCCCGCAGCTACGCCGCCCCCGACACGCCGCTGCCCGCGCTCGGCTACAGCTACCCGCGCTACCTGGCCGAGCGCCGGGCCGCCCGCGCCACCCCGGCCCGGGCAGCGGCCCTCGAGGCCGACCGCGACCACTGGCGCCGGCACCTGCCCGAGCTGCCCGGCGCCCCCGGACTGCCCCTCGGCGAACCGTCGCAGACCCCCACCGTGGTGCGCCGGCACCGCCGGCTGGATGCCGCGTCGATGCGCCGCCTCGGCGAACTGGCGCGCGGGCACGGCCTGACGCCCGCACTGGCACTCGCCGCCGTGTTCGCCGAGACGCTGACCGCCTTCAGCGCCGAACCGCGCTTCACGCTCAACCTCCCGCTCTTCGACCGCGAGCCGCTGCATGCCGAAGTCGGCGACCTGGTCGGCGACTTCACCTCCTCCGTGCTGCTGGCCTGGGACGGTGCCACGCCCGGTACCTTCGCCCAGCGCGCCGCCCGCCTCCAGGCGCGCTTCCACGCCGACGCCGCGCACGCCGGGCACTCCGGGGTCGAGGTGCTGCGCGACGCCTCCCGCCTGCACGGGCAGCGGATCCTCGCCCCCGTCGTCCACACCAGCGCCCTCGGGCTGGGGGAGCTGTTCCCGGCCGAGGTCCGGGAGTCCTTCGGAGAGGCCGTCTGGATCATCTCGCAGGGGCCGCAGGTGTGGCTGGACGCCCAGGTCACCGAGCTGGACGGCGGGCTGCTGGTCAACTGGGACGCCCGCGAGGACGCCTTTCTCCCCGGCGTGCTGGACGCCATGTTCGCCGCCTACGGCACGCTGCTCGACCGGCTGCTCACCGACCCCGACGCCTGGGCGCGGCCCGTCCCCCCGCTGCTGCCCGCCGCCCAGCTCGCCGCCCGGGAACGCGCCAACGCCACCACCGGCCCGACCTCGGGCGCCCGGCTGCACGACGGGTTCTTCGCCCGCGCCGCCGCCGACCCCGGGGCGACCGCCCTGTGCTGGGGCGTCGACGGCACCCTCGGCTACGGCGAGCTCGCCCGCCGCTCCCTCGCCCTGGCCGCCCACCTGCGGGCCCGGGGCGTCACGGCCGGCGACCTGGTCGCGGTGACCCTGCCGAAGGGCCCGGACCAGGTCACCGCCGTGCTCGGCGTGCTGGCCGCGGGCGCCGCCTACCTGCCGATCGGCGTCGACCAGCCCGAGCTGCGGCGCGAACGCATCCACCGCACCGCCGGGATCCGGCTGGTCCTCGACACCGTCGACGTACCGCCGGACACCGTGCCGCTGGCCGCTCCCGTCCCGGGCGGCGACGCCGACCTCGCCTACGTGATCTACACCTCCGGCTCCACCGGCGAGCCCAAGGGCGTCGAACTCACCCACGCCGCCGCGATGAACACCGTCGACGACCTCAACGAGCGCTTCGCCGTCGGGCCCGGGGACCGCACCCTGGCGCTCTCCGCCCTCGACTTCGACCTCTCCGTCTACGACGTCTTCGGCCCGCTCTCGGCGGGCGGCGCCGTCGTGTGCGTCGAGGAGGGCGAGCGGCGCGACGCCCACGCCTGGGCCGAACTGACCCGCCGCCACCACGCCACCGTCGTCAACTGCGTGCCCGCGCTGCTCGACATGCTGGTCACGGCGGCACCGTCGGGCCTGCCGCTGCGCCTCGCCCTGGTCGGCGGCGACCGGGTGCCGCTGGACCTGCCGCGCCGCTTCACCGCCGCGACCACTGACGCGACCACGGACGCGACCACCGTCGGGCGGTTCGTCGCCCTCGGCGGCACCACCGAGACCGCCGTCCACTCCACCGTGTGCGAGGTGGCCGCCCCGGTGCCCCCGGGCTGGACGTCCGTCCCGTACGGCCTGCCGCTGCGCAATGTCGTCTGCCGGGTGGTCGACCCGCTCGGGCGCGACTGTCCGGACCACGTACCCGGGGAGCTGTGGATCGGCGGCGCCGGCGTCGCCCGCGGCTACCGCAACGACCCGGACCGCACCCGTGAGCGCTTCCCGGAGCTCGACGGCCGGCGCTGGTACCGCACCGGCGACCGGGCCCGCTACCTGCCCGACGCGACCCTGGAGTTCCTCGGCCGGGCCGACCACCAGGTGAAGGTGCGCGGCCACCGGATCGAACTCGGCGAGATCGAGGCCGCGTTGACCGCCTTCCCCGGCATCGGCCAGGGCGTCGCCGTGGTCTGCGAGGACGGCCGGCTGGCCGCCGCGGTCACCGCGCCGACGGCCGACCAGGTGCCCGACTGGAGCGCGCTCGCCGCCGTCTCCGCCGGCGGACCGCCCGCCCGCCCGGGCGAGGAGCCCGACCCCGCCGCGCTGAGCGCCCAGCTGAGCGCCCACCTGAGCGAGCGCCTGCCTGCCGCGATGGTCCCCGAGCGGATCGTGCTGCTGCCCGCCCTGCCGCTCACCGCGAACGGCAAGGTCGACCGGGCCGCGCTGCGCCGCGACCTGGTCGCCGACCCGGCCGCAGCCCCCGTCACCCCGCCCGCCGGGGAGACCGAGCGCCGGGCCGCCGCGGCCTGGTCGCAGGTGCTGGGCGTGCCCGACGTCGGCCGGGAGCACGACTTCTTCGCGCTCGGCGGCGACTCGCTGCTCGCGACCCGCCTGGTGGCGCGGCTGCGCGCGGACGGCTTCGCCGACGTCAAGCTCGCCCAGCTGTTCGCCCGGCCGGTGCTGGCCGACTTCGCCGCCTCCCTGCGGCGCGACGAGGGCGCCCCCGCCCGCCCGCCGCTCGCGGCCGATCCGGCACACCGGTCGGAGCCCTTCCCGCTCACCGACGTCCAGCGCGCCTACTGGCTGGGCCGGGGCGAGGAGTTCACCCTCGGCGGCACGGGCTGCCACTTCTACCGGGAGTACGACGTACCGGGGCTCGACCTGGCCCGTCTGGAGGACGCCGTCGACCGGCTCGTCCGGCGCCACGAGATGCTGCGCGCCGTGGTCGACGGGCGCGGCGAGCAGCGGATCCTGCCCGAGGTCCCGCCGTACCGCATCGCCGTCACCGAGGCCGGCGCCGACCCGGAGGCCGCCTTCCGGGAGCTGCGCGACACCGCCTCGCACCAGGTGTTCGACCCGGCGGCCTGGCCGCTGTTCGCGATCCGCGCCGTCCGCGCGGGCGACCGCGTCCGCCTCGCCGTCGGCATCGACAACATCGTGCTCGACGCCCTGAGCATCCTCACCTTCTACACCGAACTCGGCGCCCTCTACGCCGACCCGGAGGCCGAACTGCCGCCGGTCGGCGTCTCGTTCCGCGACTACGTGCTCGCCGCCGCACCCGAGCCGGCCGCCCTCGCCGCCGCCCGGGAGTACTGGGACCGGCAGCTGCCCGTACTGCCGCCCGCCCCCCAGCTCCCGCTGGCCGTCGACCCCTCCGAGGTGGGCCGGCCGCGCTTCACCCGCCGGGAGGCGCAGATCGGCGCGGCCCACTGGCGCCCGGTCGCCGAGCGCGCCCGCGCCCACGGCCTCACCCCGTCGGCCGTGCTGCTCACCGCCTTCGCCGAGGTGCTCGGCCGGTGGAGCGCCCGCCCCGACCTCACGCTCAACCTGACCCTCTTCGACCGTCAGGACGTGCACCCCGACATCCCCCACGTGCTGGGCGACTTCACCTCCCTGCTGCTGGTCGCCGCCCGCCCGCAGCCCGGCGACAGCTGGCTGGCGCGGGCCCGGCGGGTCCAGCAGGAGCTGTGGGGCGCGCTCGACCACCGCGCGGTGTCGGCCGTCCGGGTGCTGCGCGACCTCGCCCGGTACACCGGCGAACCGGAGACCACCATGCCCGTGGTGTTCACCAGCGCCCTCGGCGTCGGCGGCGGGAGCGGCCCCGGGATCTTCCGCGACCACGTCTGGGGCGTGTCCCAGACCCCGCAGGTGTGGCTCGACCACCAGGTCACCGACGCCCCGGACGGCGGCGTGCGGCTCAAATGGGACGCCGTCGAGGAGCTCTTCCCGGACGGCCTGCTGGACGCGATGTTCGCCGCCCAGCTGCGGCTGGTCGACTGGCTCGGCTGGGGCGACTGGGACGCGCCCGCCCCCGACCTGCTGCCCGACACCCAGCGCGCCGTCCGGGCCCGGGTCAACGCCACCGGCACCGGCGCCCCGGACCGGCGCCTCCATGACGGCTTCTTCGAACGGGCCCGGCAGGAGCCCGACCGCATCGCCCTGCGCTGGGGCGAGGACGGGCGGCTGAGCTACCGCGACCTCGCCGACCGCGCCCTCCGGCTGGCGGCGACGCTCGCCGCGCAGGGCGTCGGCCCCGGCGAGCCGGTCGCGGTGACCCTCCCCAAGGGCCCCGACCAGATCGCCGCCGTCCTCGGCGTGCTCGCCGCCGGGGCGGCCTACCTGCCCGTCGGCGCCGACCAGCCCGCGGCCCGGCGCGAGCGCATCCACCGGTTGGCGGGCGTGCGCCTGGTCGTCACCGACCGGGCCGGGAAGGCCGCCTCGGCCTGGTCGGAGGCCGTCCGGCCGGTCGTGGTCGAGGAGTTGACGGCGGCGGCCGCGCCCGGCCCCGTCGGCAGCGGGCCCGACGAGCTCGCGTACGTGATCTTCACCTCCGGCTCGACCGGCGAACCCAAGGGCGTCGAGATCACCCACCGCGCGGCGGCGAACACCGTCGCCGACATCGACGAGCGCTACCGGATCGGCGCGGACGACCGCGTCCTGGCCGTCTCCGCCCTCGACTTCGACCTCTCCGTCTTCGACGTCTTCGGCCCGCTCTCGGTCGGCGGCTCGGTCGTCCTGGTCGAGGAGGAGGCCCGGCGCGACGCCCGCCGCTGGCTGGAACTGGTCCGGCGGCACGGGGTGACGGTCTGGAACACCGTCCCCGCCCTGCTCGACATGCTGCTCGTGGTCGCCGAGGGCGACCGGCCCCCGGCCTCGCTGCGGCTGGCCCTGCTCTCCGGCGACTGGGTCGGACTCGACCTGCCCGGGCGCCTCGCGGCGCTGTGTCCCGACTGTCGGTTCGTCGCCCTCGGCGGCGCGACCGAGGCCGCGATCTGGTCCAACGCCTTCGAGGTCGCCACCGTCGACCCGGGCTGGCGCTCGATCCCGTACGGCCACCCGCTGCGCAACCAGCGCTACCGCGTCGTCGACCCGCTGGGCCGCGACTGCCCCGACTGGACCGCCGGCGAGCTGTGGATCGGCGGCGCGGGCGTGGCGCGGGGCTACCGCGCGGCCCCCGAACTGACCGGGCGCCGGTTCGTCGAGACGGCCGGTGAACGCTGGTACCGGACCGGCGACCTCGGCCGCCACTGGCCGGACGGCACCCTGGAGTTCCTCGGCCGGGCCGACCAGCAGGTCAAGATCCGCGGCCACCGGATCGAGCTGGGCGAGGTCGAAGCCGCCCTGCGCGAGTACCCCGGCGTCGGCCACGGCCTCGCCGCGGTCGCGGGGGAGGGGGCGGGCCGCCGCCTGGTCGCCGCCGTCGTCCCGGCCGCGCCGGCCGGCCCCGCGGGCCCCGTCGACGGCACCGAGCCGGACGCCGGGCTGCTCGCCGCCCGCGCCGGGGCCGCCCAGCGCGAGGCCGAGGCCGCGCAGGCGTTCCTCGTCGAACTGCTGCGCCTGGACGAGTCCACGGCCGCGACCTTCGGCGAACTCGCCGCCCGACTGGACACGGCGGACGAACACCTGCCCGCCCTGCGGCTGTGGCTGGCCTGGCTGGTCGAGCAGAAGGTCCTGGTGGAGGAGGCGGAACGCTACGAGGCCGGGCCCGGCCTGCCCGAGGCCGCGGCCCGCACCGCGCCCGCAGCCGACGGCGCGGACGGCGGGGACGGCGGGTACGGCGCGGACGGGTACGGCCGGCTGGTCGCCCGGGCCCGTGCCCGGCTGCTGGAACGGCTGGACGACTACCGGCGGATCCTGGCCGGCCGGCTCGACCCCGCCGTGCTGCTCGACGACGAGGTGCTCTCCCCAGTGCGCCTCGCCGACGCCGACCCCGGCACCGCCGCCGCCCTCACCGCGATCGCCGAGGACCTCACCGCCCTGGCCGAGCGGCTCGGACGGCCCGTCGAGATCGCCGAACTCGACGGCGGGGACGGCCGGTTCGCGGCCCGGCTGCTCCAGCTCCTCGATCCCGGCCTGGTCCGCTACACGCTGCTCGACGCCGCCCCCGCGCTGCTCGACCTCGCCGGCCGCCGACTGGACGCCCTGCCGCACCCCACCGAATGCCACCCCTTCCCCGGCAGCCGGATCCCCGAGGCGCTCAGGCACCGGTTCGACGTCGTGCTGGCCGACAACGTCCTGCACCGCCACCCCGACCCGGCCCGGGGCCCCGCCCTGGCGGCCCTGCTGCTCCGGCCCGGCGGCGCCCTGACCGCCGTCGAGCGCACCGAACTGACACCGGTCGCGCTGCTCACCGCCGCACTGCTGGACCGCGGCTACACCGGCTTCGACCGGGAGCGCCGGCTGGCCGGCAGCCCGATGCTGACGGGCGGGCGCTGGGCCGAACTCCTCGCCCGGGCGGGCCTGCGCGACCCCGGCCACCGGCCGGTCGGCGACACCTTCACCCAACTGCTCCAGGCCCGCCGCCCGGAGGACGCCGCCGACCTCGACCTGGCCGCGCTGCGCACCCACCTGACCGCCTGGCTGCCCGCCCACATGGTGCCCGAGCAGATCGAGGTGCTGCCCTGGCTCCCGCTCGGCGCCAACGGCAAGGTCGACCGCAAGGCCCTGGTCAGCCTTGCCGCCGCGACCGACCCGGAGGACCCGGACGAGGAGCCGCAGGGCGAACTGGAGACGGAAGTCGCCCTGATCTGGGCCGAGTTGCTCGGGCGTACCGGCATCGGCCGCAAACGCAGCTTCTTCGCGATGGGCGGCGACAGCCTGCTGGCCACCCGCTTCATCGAGCGCGTCAAGCAGCGCTACGGCGTGGAACTGCCGCTGCGCCGGATCTTCTCCGGGCCGAGCCTCGAACGCGTCACCGCGGCGCTCGCCGAGGAACGCGCGGCACTGGACGCCATGGAGGAGGGCACGCTGTGATCGGCGTCATCGGAGGATACGGCGCGGTCGGCACCCAGGCGGCCCGCCTGCTGGCCGGGTGGGGCGCGGGCCCGCTGCGGCTCGGCGGCCGGAGCCGGCAGCGCTCGCAGGCCGCCGCGGCCGCCCTGACCGGAGCGGTGGAAACGGCCGCAGTCGAAGCGGCCGAGGTCGAAGCGGTCGCGGTCGACGTCGAGGACGACGCCTCGCTGGCGGCGTTCGTGCGCGGCTGCGAGGTGGTCGTCAACTGCGCCGGACCGTCCCACCGCAGCGCCGCCCGGATCGCCCGCGCGGCCCTCGCGGCCGGCGCCCACCACGTGGACGCGGGCGGTGACCCCGCACCCCTTCCCACCCAGGGCCGCTGCGCGGTCTTCGCCGCGGGCGCGCTGCCCGGCCTGTCCGGGTTGCTCCCGCGCTGGCTCGCCGCGCGCGAGTTCGCCACTGTGCACGAGCTGACCTGCTACGCCGGGGTGCTCGACCGGTTCACCGCCACCGGCGCCGAGGACTACCTGCACGGCGTCCTCGGCGGCGCCAACGAACCGCTCGCCGCCTGGCGCGGCGGCGTCCGCCGCCCCGGCGCGCTCACCCGCCGCTCCGCCGTCACCCTGCCGTTCTTCCCCCGGCCGGTCGACGCCCTGCCCTACCTCGACGCCGAGGGCGTGCGGCTGGCCCGCGACCTCGCCCTGAGCGACGGCAGCTGGTACAGCGTGCTCGACGGCGGGCACCTGGCGGGCGCCCTCGACGCCGCCCGCACCCAGGCCCCGGCGGACGCCGTCGCCGGACTGTGCCGGGCCACCGCCCTGGACCTCGCGGGCCGTACGCCGTACGTGACCCTCCTCGCCCAGCTCGTCGGCACGGCCCAAGGCCGGCCGGCCACCCGGACGGCGGTCCTGCGGGCCCCGGGCATCGCGGAACTCACCGGCGCCGTAACCGCGGCCGCCACCGCCGCCGTGCTGGGCGGTGAGGTCCCCGCCGGCGTGCACCGCGCCGCGGAGGTGCTCGACCCGTCGACCACCCTCGCGCGGATCAGCGCGGTGGCCGAGCCGACGGTCCACCAGGAAGCGATCGAGCGGCTCGTCGCCGTCGAGGAGGGAGCCCTGTGAACGGGCAGCGCAGGCTGCGGGCAGTGGTGTGCGGGACGACGTTCGGGCAGTTCTACCTGGCCGCGCTCGCCGCCCGGCCCGAGGAGTTCGAGATCGCCGGGGTGCTCGCCCAGGGCAGCCCACGCTCGGCGGAGTGCGCCGAACGGTACGGCGTGCCGCTGTTCACCGACCCCGACCGACTCCCCGACGACATCGACCTCGCCTGCGTCGTGCTGCGCTCGGGCGTCCTCGGCGGCGCCGGGACGGACCTGGCGCTGCGGCTGCTGCGCCGGGGCGTCCACGTCATCCAGGAACAGCCCGTCCACCACGACGACCTGGCCGCGTGCCTGCGCGAGGCCCGCCGTGCGGGCGTCCACTACCGGGTGGGCGACCTGTACGTGCGGCTGCCGTCCGTACGGCGCTTCACCGCGGCGGCCCGCGCCCTGCTGGAGCGGCAGCCGGCCGCGTACCTGGACGCGGCCTGCTCGGTCCAGGTCGCGTTCCCGCTGCTGCACATCCTCGGCGACGCGCTGGGCCCGGTGCGCCCCTGGGGGATCTCCGCCGCCGAGGGCACCGGCGGTCCGTTCGCGCTCCTGACCGGACGGATCGGCGGAGCCCCGCTCACCCTGCGGGTGCACAACCAGGTGGACCCCGGCGACCCCGACAACCACCTCCACCTGCTGCACCGGGTGACCATCGGAACGGCCGGCGGCAGCCTCACCCTCGGGGACACCCACGGCCCGCTCACCTGGACCCCGCGCCTGCACATCCCGGAGGCGGTCAAGCACCGGTTCGACTTCGAGGGCCCCGGCACCGGCCACCTCGGCGATCCCACCACGACCGTGCTCGATCCGAGCGGGCCGAGCGGGCTGCCGAGCCTGCGGCGCACGCTGCGCGAGCTGTGGCCGGCCGCCATCGGCGACGACCTGCTGGCCCTGCGGGCCGCCGTGCTGGGCGGGCCGGGCGGCGAGCGCCCCGACCAGTACCTGCTGACGCTCTGCCGGATGTGGCAGGACGTCACCGCGCGGACGGGCTACCCCGAGCTGCGCCCGGGGCAGGTGCACCGGCCGCTGCCCGTCGCCGACCTGGTCGCCGCCGTGGCAGCCGTGCCAACCGTGGCAACCGGGGCACTTGTGGCCGGCGTCGGCAGCGGCCCTGAACCGAGCGGGCGGCCCGCCCAGGGCCCGCTCACCCTGCACGGCGTCGTCACCGAGGCGGCGGCGAGCGCCGAGCCGCAGGTACGGGGGATCACCGCCGTCCAGAGCGCGGCCTTCGTCGAACGCCTCGACGACGCCGTCCTGTCCTCGATGCTCCTCGCGCTGCTGCCCGGCCGCGCCACGTCTGGACGCGCCACGCCCGGACGTGCCGAGCCCGGCCGCCTGTCCGAGCTCCTCGGCCGGGTGGCACCCGCGCACCACCGGCTGATCCGGCGGTGGATCGACCTGCTGGCCGAGCGCGGCCTGCTCGAACGCGACGGCGACCAGCTGCACGCCACCCGGACGGTCGGCCCGGCCGAGGTCGGCCGCGCCTGGGACCGCGCCGCCGAGGCCTGGACCGCCGGGCTGGGATCGGCCGCGTTCATCGACTACCTGCGCCTCAACGCGGAGTGCCTGCCCGAGCTGATGGCCGGCGAGCAGCGGGCCGCCCTGCTGCTCTTCCCCGAGGGCCGGACCGAGCGCGCCGACGCCGTCTACCGGGACACCGTGACGGCCCGCTACCTGAACACCGCGGTCGCCGCCGCCGTACGGGCCGTCGCGGCCGCGCACCCGGGCCCCGGCCCGCTGCGCGTCGTCGAGGTCGGCGCCGGAACCGGTGCGACGACCGAGGCCGTCGTCGGCGCGCTCGACGGGGCCGGCCTCCGGGCGGACTACCTCTTCACGGACGTGTCGCAGTTCTTCCTCGGCCCGGCCCGCGAGCGCTTCGGCCGGCACCCGGGGCTGCGCTTCGGCCTGCTCGACGTCGACCGCCCACCGCAGGAGCAGGGGCACCGGCCCGGCTCCGCCGACGTGGTCGTCGCGGCCGGCGTGCTGAACAACGCCCGGGACACCGGGGCGACCCTGCGCGGGCTGGTCGGGCTGCTCGCACCGGGCGGGTGGCTGCTGATCACCGAACCGACCCGCGAGCACCCGGAGATCCTCGCCTCGCAGGCGTTCATGATGACCGCGCCCGAGGACGCCCGCGCCGCCTCGGGCAGGGCCTTCCTCACCCGCGGCCAGTGGCTGGAGGCCCTGAGCGGCGCCGGTCTCGACGAGGTGCTCACCCTGCCGGGCGAGGACCACGCCCTGGCTCCGCTGGGCCAGCGCCTGTTCGCCGCGAGGAGCCCGCGATGCTGAGGGCGAGTCACATCCTCTGCAAGGTCGACGACGTGCGGGCCGTCGTCGCGGACTACACCGCGCTCGGCTTCACCGTGGAGTACGGCAGCGACCCCGCCCGGGCGCACAACGCACTGCTCTGGTTCGACGCGGGCCCGTTCATCGAGTTCTTCCAACTGCCCCCGGCAGCCGCCGCGTTGCGCTGGCCGCTGAGCGCCGTGTACGGCCGTGCCGCCGGGCGGCGGCTGGCCCGCTGGGCCCGTCCGGGCGAGGGCTGGCGCGACCTCGCCCTGGAGACGGACGAGCGGGACCTCACCGGCGTCCGGACGGCACTGCGCTCGGCCCGGCTGCCCGTCTCCCGGGTCATGAGGGGCAGGCGCACCCGCCCGGACGGCGCCGTGGTCCGCTATCAGTTCCTCGCCCCGCGCCCGGCCGGGCTGCCGTTCGTCGTCTCGGCCTACGACCCGCCGCAGCGCCCGGCCCGGACCGCCCACCCCAACGGCGCGCGGGGCGTCGCCCGGGTGCGCCTGGGCGTGGCGGCGGCCGACCGGCCCTGCTACGACGCGCTGATCGGCGCGGACCCCTGGCTGGCCGTCGAGCCCGCCCCGCGGACCGGCGTCATCGCGGTCGAACTCGCCGGACTGGAGCGCGAGTTGGACCAGGGCAAGCTGCACGGCGCGATCCTCACCAGCACCGCCGGAAAGGTCTAGACGATGGAACTGCTGACCCCCGGCGACCCCGGGTACGACGCCGCCCGCCGGGTGCGCAACGCCCGGGTGGACCGCCGCCCGGCCGCCGTCGCCCGCTGCACCAGCTCCGAGGACATGATCGCCGCGCTCGCCCACGCCCGCACCCTCGGACGGCCCGTCGCCGTGCGCGGGGGAGGGGCCAACGTCGCCGGCTGGGGCACCTGCGACGACGGCGTGGTGATCGACCTCGGCGGCATGAAGCGGATCGAGGTCGACCCGGCGGCCCGCACCGCCGTCGCCGAACCCGGCCTGACCTGGGGCGAGTTCGACGCCGCCACCCAGCGGCACGGTCTCGCCCTGCCCGGCGCCCGCAACACCGACGTCGGCATCGCCGGCCACACCCTCGGCGGCGGCGTCGGCGACCTCTCCCGCCAGTTCGGACTGACCAGCGACAACGCGCTCTTCTTCGACCTGGTCACCGCCGACGGCCGGCGGGTCAGGGCCGACGCCGAGCAGCACCCCGAGCTGTTCTGGGGGCTGCGCGGCGGCGGGGGCAACTTCGGCGTGGTGGTCCGGTTCGGCTTCCGGCTGCACCCCGTCGGCCAGGTGCTGGCCGGCCCGCTGGTCCACCCGGCGGGGCAGGTCGGGGCGGCGCTGCGCACGGCCCGCGACTGGCTGGCGACCGCCCCCGACCAGGCCTCGCTGATCGCGATCGTGTGGACCGCCCCGCCGCTGCCGTTCGTCCCGGAGCACCTCCACTTCGAACGCGGCGCGCTGCTCATCCCCAGCTGGTTCGGCGATCCGGCGCAGGGCGAGGAGGTGCTGGCGCCCCTGCGCGAGGGCCGCCCGCGGCCGGTCGCGGACGGCGTCGCACCGATGGCCTACGCCGACTACCAGCGGCTGCTGCCGTCACCGCCGGGCTTCGCCGACCAGCACGTCTACAACCGGGGCGAACTGCTCAGCGAGCTCTCCGACCGGACGATCGACTCCCTGCTCGCCCAGTGGGCGGCGGCCGGCCCCAACTTCTCGCTGGTCCTCGGCGCCCTCGGCGGTGCGATCGGCCGGGCCCCGGCCGGGCCGACCGCCTTCACCCACCGGCGGGCGCAGTGGTTCGCCGAGGTCTGCGCCCAGTGGTACGGGGCCGCGGACAACCCGGTGCACATCGGGCCGGCCGTCCGTGCCTGGCGCTCGCTCCAGCCGGTGAGCTGCGGCCCGTACCCCAACCTGCTGCCCGACCCCGAACCCGAGTGGGTGCACGCCGCCTACGGCGCCGAGACCCACGACCGGCTGGCGCACCTCAAACAGACCTGGGATCCGGAGAACCTGTTCCGGTTCAACGCCAACATCCCGCCGCGACGCGACCCGAGAGAAGGCCGAGACGCATGACCCCCGCCGAACTGATCGCCGAGCTGCGACGCGCCGGAGCAACCCTGTGGGAGGAGGACGGACAGCTGCGCTACCGCGCCCCGAAGGGCGTCCTCACCCCGTCGCGGGCGGCGGCGCTGAAGGCCGCCAAGTCCGCCGTCGTCGAGCAGCTGCGGGCCGAGAGCACGCCGACCGCGCTCGTACCGGACCTCTCGGCCGCCCACGAGCCGTTCCCGCTCACCGACGTCCAGGCCGCCTACCTGCTGGGGCGCGGCGGTGCCTTCGGCCACGGCGGCGTCGCCTGCCACGTCTACCTGGAGGTGAACTACCCCGACCTCGACCCGCGGCGGGCGGAGGCCGCGTGGAACCGGCTGGTGGCCCGGCACGACATGCTGCGGGCGGTCGTCGAGGCCGACGGCTACCAGCGCGTCCTGCCCCGCGTCCCGCACCTGGCCGTCCCGGCGGCCGACCGCGGCGAGCACGAACTCGACGCGGTGCGCGAGGAGATGGGCCACCGGCTGTACGAGACCACCCGGTGGCCGCTGTTCGACGTCCAGGTCAGCCGCTGTCCCGACCGCGCGGTGCTGCACCTGTCCATGGACTTCCTGATCGCGGACTGGGCGAGCATCTGGCTGCTGCTGGCCGAGTTCGAGGCCCTGCACGCCGGCCCCGAGCGCGAACTGCCGCCGCTGGAGCTGCGGTTCCGCGACTACCTGCTCGCCGAGCGACGGCTGCGCGAGAGCCCCGCCCACCAGCGCGACCGCGACTACTGGTGGGACCGGATCGACGACCTCCCCGCCGCGCCCGAACTGCCCCTCGCCGACGGCCCGTCCCAGCCGCGCTTCCGGCGCCGCTTCCTCAAGCTGGACCGCCCCGCCTGGGAACGGCTGGCGGAGCGCGCCCGCGACCGCGGCCTCACCCCGTCCGCGGCCGTGCTCGCCGCCTACGCCGCCGTCCTGGAGCGCTGGAGCCGCAGCCCCCGCTTCTCGCTCAACCTCACCGTGCTCAACCGCCTCCCGCTGCACCCCGACGTCGGCCGGATCGTCGGGGACTTCACCTCCGTCAGCCCGCTCGCCGTGGACTGGAGCGCCGGCGGGCCGTTCACCGCAGGGGCCAGGGCGCTCGCCGAACGGCTCTTCGACGACCTGGACCACCGGCTCTGCTCCGGTGTCGAGGTGCTCCGCGAACTCGCCCGCCGGCGCGGGCGCGAGGCGGCCCTGCTGCCGATCGTCTTCACCAGCGCGATCGGCCTCGGCGAGGACGGCGACGGCCACCGCGCCACCGGACGCCTCGACGGCAACGGCATCACCCAGACCCCGCAGGTGTTCATCGACTGCCAGGCGATGGACGACGCGGAGGGTCTCCAGGTCAACTGGGACGTCCGCGAGGGCGTCTTCCCCGACGGCCTGGTCGACGACATGTTCGCCGCCTTCGAGGCGCTGCTGCGCGGTCTCGCCGACGGCGACGCGGCCTGGGACGCCGAGCAGTCCGTCCCGCTGCCCGCACGGCAGGCCGAGGAACGCCGCCGGGCCAACGACACCGCCACCGCCCTGCCCGACACCCTGCTCCACCAGCCCGTCCTCGCCCAGGCCGCCCGCACCCCGGACCGGCCGGCCGTGTACGGCCCGCACGGGGTCGTCCGGTACGGCGAACTCGCCGGCCGGGCCGCCGCCGTCGCCGACGCCCTGCGCGCGGCCGGCTGCGCCCCCGGGGAGCGGGTCGCGATCGTCATGGACAAGGGCGTCGAGCAGGTCGCCGCCGTGCTCGGCACGCTGCTCGCGGGCGCCGTCTACCTGCCGGTCGACACCGTCCAGCCGCCGCTGCGCCGGGCCGCGATCCTGACCGACGCCGGGGTGCGCCACGTGCTCACCCAGTCCTGGGTCGCCGTCGACGCGCCGGAGGGCACCGCCGTCATCGCCGTCGACGAACTGCCGGCCGCGGCCCCGGCGCCCTCCTCCACCGGCGGTGACCCGGACGCGCCCGCCTACGTGATCTACACCTCCGGCTCCACCGGCCGCCCCAAGGGCGTGGTGATCAGCCACCGGGCCGCGGGCAACACCATCGCCGACGTCAACCGCCGCTTCGCCGTCACCGCCGACGACCGGGTGCTCGGACTGGCCAACCTCGGCTTCGACCTCTCCGTCTACGACATCCTCGGGCCGCTCTCCGTGGGCGGGGCCCTGGTCCTGCCCGACCCCGGACGCGGCGCCGACCCCTCGCACTGGGCCGCCCTGATCGCCGAACACGGCGTCACCGTCTGGAACTCCGTCCCCGCGCTGATGCAGATGCTCGCCGCCTACCTGGCCACCGAGCCCGCCCACGCGCTCCCCACGCTGCGACTGGCCCTGCTGTCCGGCGACTGGATCCCGGTCACCCTGCCGGACGAGATCACCGCGCGCCTGCCCGGGCTGGACGTGATCAGCCTCGGCGGCGCCACCGAGGCGGCCATCTGGTCGATCCACCACCGGTGCACCGGACGCGAACCGGGCCGGCGCAGCATCCCGTACGGACGGCCGTTGGCCAACCAGGGCTTCCGGGTGCTCGACGGCGCGCTGCGGGACCGCCCGGTCTGGGCGGCGGGCGAGCTGTACATCACCGGCGCCGGCCTGGCCGAGGGCTACCTCGGCGACCCGGAGACGACCGCCCACCGGTTCGTCACCCTCCCGGACGGCCGACGGGGCTACCGCACCGGCGACTTCGGCCGCTACCTGCCGGGCGGGGAGATCGAGTTCCTCGGCCGCGAGGACACCCAGGTCAAGATCCGCGGTCACCGGATCGAGCTCGGCGAGATCGAGGCCGCGCTCCTGGAGCACCCGGCGGTGGCGGCGGCGGGTGCCGTCGTCGACGGGACGGGCGAGGACCGCGGGCTGCTCGCCGTGGTGGAGACGGCGCGCCGCTCGCGGCCCGCGACCGGGCCGCTCCCCGAGGTGGAGCCCGCGGTCGAGGGCCTGACCCGCGCCCAGGCCGAGCGCAGCGCCGAACAGCTCGACGCGGCCGTGCTCGCGTCCATGGCCCTGGCCCTCGCCGAGCTGGAGCGCACGGGCGAGACCCCGGCGCCCCAGCACGCGTGGCTGGCGGACCGCTGGCGGGAGGTGCTGCGCCAGGCCGGAACCGGCGAGGTCACCGAGGCCGCGGCCGCCGAGCGGTGGGAGCGGCTCGAAGCCGACTGGCCCGGGGCACTGGGCTCGCCGGAGTTCATCGCCTACCTCCGCCGCAACGCCGAGTGCCTGCCCGCCCTGCTCACCGGCGCCCAGGACCCGGTCCAACTCCTCTTCCCCGAGGGGAGGTTCGACACCGCCGACGCCCTCTACCGCGAGCACGGCATGGCGCGCTACCTCAACCGGGCCGTCGCCTCGCTGTTCCGGCGGATCGCGGAGCAGCAGCCGGCCGGCCGCCCGCTGCGCGTCCTCGAAGTGGGCGCGGGGACCGGCGGCACCACCGAGGGCGTCCTGCGGACCCTGACGGGCTTCGATGCCGAGTACCTGTTCACCGACGTCTCGCCGTTCTTCCTGCCCGAGGCCCGCAACCGCTTCGGCGGCCACCCGTGGGTGCGCTTCGGCACCTTCGACGTCGACGCGGACCACCGGGCCCAGGGGCTGGCCCCGAACTCCTTCGACGTGGTGCTCGCCGCCGGCGTCCTGGAGAACGCCCGGGACACCGCGGCATCGCTCGACCGGCTCGCCGAACTCGTCGCCCCGGGCGGCTGGTTGGTGCTGACCGAGCCGACGATGGAACACCCCTGGATCCTCGCCTCGCAGGCGTTCATGATGACCGCCCCGGAGGACGCCGTCCGTACCTCGGGCCCGTCCTACCTCGACCGCGACCAGTGGCTGGACCTGCTGGCGAAGAGCGCCGGGGCGGACCGGATCCTCTGTCTGCCGGGGGACGACCACGTGCTCGCCCCGCAGGGCATCCACCTCTTCGCCGCCCGGCTCAAGACGGACCGCGAGCAGGTCACCGAGGCCGAGCTGCTGCGGCACCTGGCGGAGCGGCTGCCCGCGCACATGCTCCCCACCCACGTCCAGGTCGTCGACGCGCTCCCGCTCACCGGCAACGGCAAGGTCGACCGGTCCACGGTACGGACCTGGCGGCCGGTCACGGCCGGGGGAGCCCGGACGTCCGGCGCCGAACAGCCCGCCGACCCCTTCGAGGCCGCGCTCGCCGAGCTGTGGGCCACGGCCCTGGCCGTCGGCCGGGTCGGGCGCACCGAGCGCTTCTACGACCTCGGCGCCGATTCCCTGATCATGGCCCGGATGGCCGGGCGGCTCCGCGAGGAGCTGCCCGAGGCCGCCGACGTCCCGTTCGACACCCTGCTGCGGCAGCTGCTCAACCAGCCGACCGTCGCCGAACTCGCCGCCTTCCTGCGCTCCCGCGCCGGGCAGGCGTCCGGCGGCGGAGCGGAGGGTGGCGAGGCCGGCCAGGCCGCCGACCGCGGCAACGCCGTCCTGGTGCCGTTCAGCACCGGCGGTGACGGGCCGGTACGGGTGCTGTTCCACGCCGGGCTCGGCACCATGGACTGCTTCCGGCCGCTGGCGAAGGAGCTGGTGGCCCAGGACCTCGGTCCGGTGCTCGGGATCGTGATCGCCGACACCGAGGTGTACTGCGGGCTCGACCCGTCCGAGGTCGTCGAGCGGCTGGCCGACGACTACGCCGACCGGCTGCTGGCCGAGGGGCACACCCGCTTCCAGCTCGTCGGGTACTGCCTCGGCGGCCTGTTCGCCACCGAGGTCGGCCGGCGCCTGGCCGAACGCGGCGCGCAGGTCGAGGACCTGGTCCTGGTGAGCAGCCACCCGGTGGTCGTCGACGTCGAGGACGACCTGATGATCGAGATCCTGTTCGTCCCCAACCTGCACATCAGCCTCCCGCAGACCGGCTTCGGCGAGATCGACCCGGCCGCCGTGCTGCGCGCCTTCGGCCGGGTGCTGGAACAGAACGGCGGCCGGGTGCCGCTGGGTGCGCTCGGCACGGTCGGCGGCGACGACGAACTCGACCGGGCCGGCGCCTACTTCCGCCGCCTGGCCGGGCACACCCGGGAGCAGCGCTTCGCCCGCTACGCCGCGGCGGTCACCGAGGCGACCGGCCAGGAGATGCCGGTCGAGATGGTCGGCGCGATGTTCCGGGTGTTCCGGCAGAGCTTCCTCTCCGCGCGGTTCACGCCGCCGCCCTACGCCGGGGACATCCGCTTCCTGCGCCCGCGCGGGGAGTCCGGCTTCGCACCCGGCATGGACGACACCACGCTCGCCTTCTGGCGGGACGTCTGCCTCGGTGAGCTGCCGGTCACCGACATCGAGGGCAACCACTTCAGCTGCATCGAGGAGCACAACGCGCCGCGCGTCGCCGAGCTCATCGCCGCACCGATCACCACCGCGAAGGGCGGCACGTCGTGACCAGACAGCAGATCGAGGCCGGGCACCAGGCCGAGGCCGGGCACCAGGCCGAGGCCGGGCACGAGGCCGAGGCCGGCAACGAGTTCAAGGCCGGGCACGAGGTCGAGGCCGGGCACCAGGTCGAGCGCAGGCACTACCGGGAGACCCTGATCGGCGGCAGCTTCGACCCGCTGGCGGTCGTCTCCCGGCTGGTCCGCTCCGGTCTGCTCACCGAGTACGTGGTGTACGAGCGCGGGCAGAGCTGGTACGTCGCCGGCGATCCGTTGGGCGAGGTCCGCGTCGACGCGGGCGAGGTCCGCAGCACCTTCGGGCCGGCCGTCCGCTGGTCGGGCACCCCGTGGTCCGCCGTGCGGGCAGCGCTCGACCGGGTGCCGGTCGCCGACTGGCACGCCTACGGCTGGGCCCGGTTCGAACTGGCCAGCGCGGACGCCAGGGCCGTCGGCGAACGGCTGGCCCACCTGATGGTCCCCCGGCTGGAACTCCGCCTCGGCGCCGACGGGATCCTGGTCCGCGCCCTGGACGAGGACGCCTCCGCCGTCGTCCGCGAGCTGCTCGCCGAGCCGGCCGACGACCCGCGACCGCAGCCGGTGCCGGTCGACGCCCGGGTCGACGGCGGCTCCTACCGGGCGGCCGTCGCGCACGCCGTCGCCGAGATCGGCCGGCAGCGGCTGCAGAAGGTCATCCTCTCCCGCCCGGTGCCCGTCCCGTACCCGGTCGACCTCTGTGCCACCTACGTCCTCGGCCGCCGCCACAACGACCCGGCCCGCTCCTTCCTGCTCGACCTCGGCGGCTGGCAGGCGGCGGGTTTCAGCCCGGAGACCGTCCTGGAGGTGGACGCCGCGGGGGGGGCGTCCACCCAGCCGCTGGCCGGCACCAGGGCGCTCACCGGCGACCGGGAGCACGACGACGCCCTGCGCGCCGAGCTGCTGGCCGATCCCAAGGAGGTGTTCGAACACGCCACCTCGGTCAAGCTCGCCGTCGAGGAGCTGACCGCGGTCGGCCGGCCGGACAGCACCGCGGTCAGCGAGTTCCTCGCGGTCCGACCGCGCGGCAGCGTCCAGCACCTGGCCTCCCGGGTCGCCACCACCCTGGCCGACGGCCGTACGGCCTGGGACGCCCTCGGCGCGGTGTTCCCGCCCGTGACCGCCTCCGGGATCCCGAAGTCCGCCGCGTACCGGCTGATCGAGGAGCTGGAGGACGAACCGCGGGGCCTCTACGCGGGAACCGTCCTGATGGCCGGCAGCGACGGCTCGCTGGACGCGGCCCTGGTGCTGCGCGCGGTGTACCAGCGGGACGGGCGGGCCTGGCTGCGGGCGGGCGCCGGGGTCGTGGGGGCGTCCCGCCCGGCCCGGGAATACGAGGAGACCTGCGAGAAGCTCGCCGCCGTGGCGCCCTACGTCGTCCCGGCCGACCGCTGACGACGGCCGACGATCCGACCGTTCCAACCGGACCGTTCCAACCGGACCGTTCCGACCCGACCGTTCCGACCCGAACGCTCCACCCCGACCGTTCCGACCCGAACGCTCCACCCAGAAAGGCTGACATGCTGGACGGATTCACCGGCTGGCCCGAGGAGTTCGAGGCCCGCTACCGCGAACGCGGGTACCGGCGCGGGCGCACCCTCGGCTCGCTGCTCCGCGACCGGGCGCTCGAACGGCCCACCCACACCGCGGTCGTGGACGGCGATCGCCGCTGGACCTACCGCGAACTCGACGACCGCGCCGACCGCCTGGCCGCGGGCCTGCGCCGCCTCGGCACCGCCCCCCGGGACCGGGTGCTGGTGCACCTGCCGAACACGGCCGAGTTCCTCGCCCTGTCCTTCGCCCTCTTCCGGCTCGGCGCGATCCCCGTCTACGCGCTCCCCGCCCACCGGGAGACCGAGCTCGTCCACCTCGCCCGGCTCTCCGGGGCCGTCGCCTACGTCGCCCCGGACACCCACCTGGGCTTCGACCACCGCCCCCTCGCCCGCACCCTGCGGGAGCAGGCACCGGACCTGCGCCACGTCCTGATCCTGGGGGACGCGGCGGAGTTCACCGCCCTCGCGGAGGTCGACGCCGAACCGGAGCCGCTCCCGGCGCCCGACCCCGGCGACGTCGCCCTGCTCCTGCTGTCCGGCGGCACCACCAGCGTGCCCAAGCTGATCCCGCGCACCCACGACGACTACGTCTACAACCTGACCGCCGCCGCCGAGCTGAGCGGCTTCGACGCGGACACCCGCTACCTCGCCGCCCTGCCCGTCGCCCACAACTTCCCGCTCGCCTGCCCCGGCGTCCTCGGCACCCTCCACGGCGGTGGCACGGTCGTGCTGAGCCCCACCCCCAGCCCCGAGGACGCCTTCCGGCTGATCGAACGCGAACGCGTCACCGCCACCGCGCTCGTCCCGCCGCTGGTCCTGCTCTGGCTGGAGGCGCTCGACTGGAGCGGGGCCGACCTGGCGAGCCTGCGCCTGCTCCAGGTCGGCGGCGCCCGCCTGTCGCCCGACACCGCCGCCCGGATCGCCCCGGCCCTCGGCTGCCGCCTCCAGCAGGTGTACGGCATGGCCGAGGGGCTGCTCAACCTCACCCGGGCCGAGGACCCGGACGACCTCGTCCTGCACACCCAGGGCCGCCCGCTCGCCCCCGACGACGAACTGCGGATCGTCGACGCCGACGACCGCGAGGTGGCCCCCGGCGAACCCGGCGAACTCCACGTCCGCGGCCCGTACACCTTCCGCGGCTACTACCGCGCCGACGACCACAACCGGACGGCCTTCACCGGCGACGGCTACTACCGCACCGGCGACCTCGTCCGCCGCCTCCCCAGCGGGCACCTGGTCGTGGAGGGCCGGATCAAGGACGTCATCAACCGCGGCGGCGACAAGGTCCCCGTCGAGGAGGTCGAGAACCACCTGGCCGGACACCCCGCCGTGCTGGACGTCGCCGTCGTCGGCGTCCCGGACGAGGCCCTCGGCGAACGCAGCTGCGCCTGCGTCATCGCCCGGGGCACCCCGCCCACCCGCGCGGAGCTCAACGCCCACCTCACCGCGATCGGCCTCGCCGCCTTCAAACTCCCCGACCGGGTCGAGGTGGTGGAGGCCTTCCCGCGCACCGCCCTCGGCAAGGTGGACAAGCGGGCCCTGGCCGCGCTGGTCGGCGGAGGTGTCCGATGAAGCCGGGCGGCCTGCGCGCCGTCCTCGACCTCACCGCCCTCGCCCCGGCCGTCCGCAAGCGGCTCGGCGGAGCCGCCCTGCTCGGCGTGGCCGGCGGGCTCGGCTCCGTCGCCGGGTACCTCGGGGTGGCCTTCGCGGTGGGGGACCTGCTCGCCGGGCACGGCGGCCGGGCCGTCACCGGCTGGACGGTGGCCGCGCTCGCGGCCCTGGTCCTGGGCTTCGCCGCCAGGTGGCTCGCCGAACACACCGCCCACGAGGCGAGCTACGCACTCGAAGTGGTACTGCGCGGACGGCTCGCCGACGCCCTCGCCCGGATGCCGCTCGGCGAGGTGCAGCGGCTCGGGTCCGGACGGATCAAGAAGATCGTGCTGGACGACGTCAAGTCGCTGCACAACGTCGTCGCCGACGCCCTGCCGTTCCTGGGCTCGGGCGTCGCCCAGCCGCTCGCCGCCCTGGTCGCCCTCGGCGCGGTCCAGTGGCGGATCCTGCTCGCCGTGCTCCTCGTCCTGCCGGTTGCGGCGGTCTGCCTGGCCCTGCTCTCCCGCGACTACGCCGACCAGCGTGAGCGCTACAACCGGGCCAACGAGAACGTCAACGCGGCCGTCGTCGAGTTCGTCCAGGGCATGCCGGTGGTGCGGACCTTCGACGACGGACAGGCCTCCTTCCGGCGGTTCGCCGCCGCGGTGGGGGAGTTCACCGAAGCCGTGGCCGAGTGGCTGGCCACCTCCCGGGCCTCCGGAGTGCTCACCAAGCTGTTCATCGTCCCGCTGCCGACGCTCCTGCTCGTCGCCGCCTCCGCCGTCCCGATGCGCGCCCTCGGCTGGATCTCGGACGCCGACCTCCTGGTCGGCCTGCTGATCGGCGCCATGCCCATCGAAGCCGTCGCACCCCTGATGAACCTGGCCAACCACATCAACGACTCCAAGGCCGGGGCCGTACGGATCGCCGAGCTGCTCGCCGCCCCCGTCCTGCCCGAGCCCGCACACCCCCGCGAGCCCGCCGACGCCACCGTCTCCCTGCGCGACGTCCGCTTCGGCTACACACCCGACCGACCGGCCCTGGACGGCATCGACCTCGACATCCCGGCCGGCACCGTCTGCGCCCTGGTCGGCCCCTCGGGCTCCGGGAAGTCCACCATCGCCCGGCTCATCCCGCGCTTCCACGACGTCGACTCCGGCTCCGTCCGGGTCGGCGGCGTCGACGTCCGCGAGATCGGCTCCGCGGCCCTGCTGCGGCACGTCGCCCTGGTCTTCCAGGAACCCTTCCTGGTCACCGGCACCGTCGCCGAGAACATCCGGCTCGCCCGCCCCGACGCGACGGACGCCGAGGTCCAGGCCGCCGCCGAGGCCGCCGCGGCCCACACGTTCATCACCACCGAACTGCCCGACGGCTACCGGACCGAGGTCGGCGAGCGCGGCGCCCGTCTGTCCGGCGGCGAGCGCCAGCGCATCACCATCGCCCGCGCGATCCTCTCCCGGGCCCCGATCGTCATCCTCGACGAGGCCACCGCCTTCGCCGACCCCGAGAGCGAGGCCGCGATCCAGCAGGCCGTCGCCCGACTCACGGCCGGGCGGACCGTCCTGATCATCGCCCACCGCCTCAACACCGTCACCGACGCCGACCAGATCGCCGTCCTGGACGGCGGCCGGATCGTCGAACGCGGCCGGCACACCGACCTCGTCGCCGCCGGCGGGCGCTACGCCGCGCTCTGGGCCCGGCACGAGGAAGCCACCCGCTGGGGCCTCACCACCACCGGAGGCCCGCAGCAGACGCCGGCCGCCACCGCCGACCTGGAGACGACACGATGAGGCGGATCCTGCGCCTGATGCTCACCGCCGCGGGCCCCTACGCGCCGCAGTTCCGCCGCACCCTGCGGATTTCCCTCGCGGCCTCGCTGGTCCAGGCCGCCGCGTACGCGACCCTGGTCCCGCTGCTCGCCGAACTCACCCGGGACCCGGTCCGCACCGACCGGGCCTGGCTGTGGGTCGGCCTGCTGGCCGGCCTGGTCACCGTCGAAGCCGTCCTGCGGATCCGCGAGACGGCCTTCACCTACGACCACTGGCACCTCGTCACCCAGGCCACCCGGCTGCGCCTGGGTGCCACCCTGCGCGCCATGCCGCAACAGGAACTCGCCCGCCGGGCCGCCGGCGACCTCGGCTCGGTGGTCGGCGGCAACGCCACCGCCGCCGCCGGAGCGATCTCCTCGCTCTCCACCCTCTTCATCCAACTCGTCGCCGTACCGGCCGTGTTGGGCGTGGTGGTACTCCTCCTCGACTGGCGGCTCGGGCTCGTCCTGGTGGCCGCCACCCTCGCCGCCCTCCCGCTGGTCCGCCAGGTGCAGCGGCGCGCCAACTCCGGCTTCCACCACGTGGACGAGGCCGACGCCGACCTCGCCGCCCGGATCGTCGAGTACGTCCAGGGGCTGCCCGTCCTCAAGGCCACCGGCCAGGCCGGAGCCGACTCCCCGCGCCTGCGGACCGTGCTCGCCGACCAGCACCACGCCCAGAGCGCCGCCAACCGCTCCGCCGCGCTCCCGGTCGCGGGCGCCCAACTCATCGTCCAGCTCGCCCTCGTGGCCCTGGTCGCGCTCGGCGCCGCGCTCGCCCTGGACCTGCGGCTCTCCCCGGCCACGGTCGCCGCCGTCGTCGTCACCGCCGCCCGCTTCGCCGAACCGCTCGGCCTCGCCGCCGTCATGACCAAGCTCTTCGAACAGGCCGAAGCGGCCCTCCACCGCGTCGACGAGCTGCTCACCGTCCGCCCGCTGCCCGTCACCCCCGGCGGCCCAGGGCCCACCGGCCACCACATCACCTTCGACGACGTCACCTTCGGCTACGAAGGCCAGCACGAACCCACCCTCGAAAAGGTCTCGTTCACCGTCCCCGAGGGCAGCCTCACCGCCCTCGTCGGCCCCTCCGGCTCCGGCAAGACCACCGTCACCAAACTCATCGCCCGCTACGCCGACCCGCAGCACGGCACCGTACGCCTCGGCGGCGCCGACCTGCGCAGCCTCGACCCCGACGACCTGCTGCGCCACCTCGCCGTCGTCTTCCAGGACGTCTACCTCTTCGACGACACCATCCGTGCCAACATCGCCCTCGCCCGCCCGGACGCCACCGACGCCGACATCACCGCGGCCGCCCGCGCCGCCAACGCCCACGAGTTCATCTCCTGCCTCCCGGACGGCTACGACACCCGGGTCGGCGAGATCGGCTCGGCCCTCTCCGGCGGGGAACGCCAGCGCATCTCCATCGCCCGCGCCATCCTCAAGGACGCCCCCGTCGTCCTGCTCGACGAGCCGACCGCCGCCCTCGACACCGAGTCCGAGGCCGTGGTCCAACAGGCCGTCGCCCGACTCGTGGCCGGCCGGACCGTCGTGGTGATCGCCCACCGGCTGTCCACCATCGCCGGCGCGGACCAGATCCTCGTCCTGGACGGCGGCCGGATCGCCCAACGCGGCACCCACGCAGCCCTGTTGGCCGAACCGGACGGCCGCTACGCCCGGATGTGGCACGCCCAGCTGGCGGCCCGCGAATGGCACCTCGGCCCGTCGACGCCCCTGGATGGGCTGCGTCCCTTGCGGGATCCGGTCACCGTCGATGAGGGATGAGTGCGGTCGGACGGTATTGGGGAAACCCACCGGCGGGCATCCGTTCGACGTTCCGCCTTCTATGCGGTGTGCTCGCGAATGATTTCGCCGATCTGCTGGGGAAGTCCAGGGGAGAACAGTGTGTGCCCCATGCCGGAAATCGGCTGGAATCGGGAACGGGGGATTTCCTCGGCGAGGGCACGGCCGTGCGGTAGCGGGCGCAGGGGATCCTCCGTGCCGTGCACGACCAGTGTCGGGGCCTTGATCGAGGACAGCGGCGCGAGGCGGTCCTCGGTCATGTGACGTCCTGCCAGATCGTGGTTGAGGGCCGCGCTGTGGTTGGCGGTCCGGTCGAAGGAGGCTTCCACGAAGCGGCGAGCGGCAGGCTCGTCGAAGGGAAGGACGTCGCCGTTGAGCACTCGCCACGTCTCCAGGTTCACTGTGACGTATTGGTCGCGAGTCCCCTGCGGGAGAGCAGCGCGTTGCGCGAGGTGCGCCAGGAAGCGCGCTGTGGGCGGCGGTAGGTCGCAGGGCTCCGGCAATCGACCGATGCCTCCGGCTGTCACTTCCTGATTGCGGTCGCAGTCGCACCGAAGGTGAGCCCGCCCGTCAGTAGCGCGAATGCGAGGGTGGCGGCCGCCCACTGTCCGATGGAGTCGACCTGGTCGCCGAGCCCGAGCAGCTGCCAGGCGGTGTCCCGCAGTGCCAGTGCGACCGGCAGCGTCAACGCGCCTGCGGTGGCCGCGATCCGGGCGGCCCGGCTCGTTGTCGACGCGGGAGGAGGCGCGGCGAACCGCAGGACGCTGTTGCAGATCATCACAAAGGCGAAGGTGCCGCCCGCGAAGACCGCGGTCTCCACGGTGAAGAGCAGTACCCCTGGCCAGCCCTCGCCGGAAGCCATTCCCGTGGCGACCAACAGGCCGGCGGCGACGGCGGCTGCGGCGGCGAGCAGGGTGAACCGGAGGCGCACGAAGTCGAGCACCTTGGCGCGGCCGATGAGCGCGGCGAGCGCGCGCCAGGTGCGGGAGCGGGGGTCGGCGAGGAGAGTCGCGAGGGGTGCGAGGTCGTCCAGCCAGTCCCCGCCCGTGTCCTCGGTCCCGCCCGTGTCCTCGGCCCCGCGCACCGGCTTCGGTAGCCGTCGGATCGCCCGGCGGTGCAGCAGCAGGTTCCCGGCCGTCACCCCGGTGAGCGGCAGCAGTGACGCGATCAGCCAGGGGGTGTCGCCGTCCCAGGACGCGCGGTCCGCCCGCGCGGCCACCGCCGCCCAGTCGGTGGCGAGCGTGGCGGCGACGAGCAGCGTGCAGACCAGCCCGGCCCGAAGTACCTGCTCGATCCGGTAGTGCGGCAGTGGTCGGTCGCGGCGGCACAGCAGCGCCCTAGCCGCGCCGAGCGCCCCGAGCAGGGGGACGAAGAACATGGTGAAGGTCACCACCGCGTCGTACGGATCGCCCTGCCAGGGACTGCCCGCCCGCACCGGGCGAACCTGCGTCGTCAGGTAGGCGAACAGCGTGAAGGCGGCGGCGCCGGCGGCGGACGTCGACAGCGCCGCGGCCGCGGCGGGCCGAGCAGGGTGTCCGACGTCCAGCTGATCGATCGTCAAGTCATGTCGCATGGCGGCGATAGTACACATCGCGTACTACGTGGCGCGTACTTCGTGGCACGTAGTATGGTGCTCCGTCAGATCGAAAGGAGCGACATGCAAGCCAACGATGCCCAGACGCTGGTGCTCTGCGCGCTGGCCGACGGGCCGCTGCACGGATACGCCATCAACACGGCGATCGAGGAGCTGACCGGGGAGCGGCTGGGCCCCGGCAGCCTGTACGGGGCGCTGGCCAGGCTGGAGTCGAAGCGGCTGATCGAGCCGCTCGACGGGCAGGGCCGCCAGCGTCCCGTGCGGCTGACCTCCCTCGGCCGCGAGGTCCTGGAACGCGAACTGCGCGCCATGGCCCGGGTCGCGAACGCGGGACTGCGGCGCCTGGGGGTGAACCCGGCATGAGCAGGCGCAGCGAGCGAACCGAGGAGCGGGCATGAGCGTCGTCACCCGCAGCCTGGTCAGGCTCTACCCGGACGCCTTTCGCGAGCGCTGGGGCTCGATGGTGGAGGACGAGGCCCGGGGCGCGGGCTGGAAGTCCTGGCCCAACCTGATCGCGGGCATCGTGGACATGTGGCTGCACCCGGCCCACTGGCCCGCCGACTCCCCGGCCCAGCGCCAGCGACGGGTGGCCACCATGGGCATCACGGTCGCCCTCGCCGCCTGGTTCCTGAGCCACCTGGCCGCCGAACAGGCCGGCCCGCTGCCCGCCGACGCCGTCCGGGAGCAGGTCACGCACGGCTGCACCGCCCTGCTGCTGCTCGGCGTCGCCCTCGTCGCACCCCGGCCCCGGCCCACGCTGCGCGCCACGGTCACCTTGCTCGGCTGGGCGCTCCGTCGCCTCGCCGTACCGACGCTCCTCGGCACCACGGTGGTGGTCCTGGTGCACGGCGGCGTCGACGCGGACGCCTCACCGCCCACCCTGCGCACCGCCGTACTCGCGGCCTGGTGGATCTCCCTCGGCCTCGGCGCGATCCAGATCCCCCGCATCTTCACCGGCGTCGGCGCGGATGCCGTCGTGCCCCCCGGCACCGACCGCCTCCGGGCCGGTGTGTGGACCCTCGCCGGCGCCAGTGCCACCGGCGGCGCGACCATCCTCGGACTCTCGCTCACCGGTGCCGGATTCCACCCGCTCGGCGTCGGCATCGGCGTGGGTCTGCTGCTGCTGACGGCGGTGTGCGCGGGCACCCTGCGCGACCTGCGCGACCTGCCGTCGGCCGGGTGAGCCACGCGACACCCGCCTGCCCAGGGCCCGCCCGAACCGGCGGGCCGCTCCCATCCCACTTGGACGGTGCCCATGCCCGACCTGCTCCGCTCGCTCTACACCCGCCGCCTGCGCCGCGAGGTGATGGCGGGCCCACTGCCCCGGCATGTCGGGCTGATCATGGACGGCAACCGCCGCTGGGCCCGGCAGATGGGCATGGCCAACCCGAGCCTCGGCCACAAGGTGGGCGCCGAGCACGTCGAGGAGGTGCTCTCGTGGTGCGAGGTCCTGGGGATCAAGCACATCACCGTCTTCGTCTGCTCGACCGAGAACCTCCAGCGCCGCGGCGACACCGAAGTCGCCTACCTGATGCGGCTGATCGAGCAGGTGGTCGTCGATCGCCTCACCCGCCCGGACGCCCGCTGGCAGGTCCACCTCGCCGGAATGACCGACGCCCTGCCCGACAGCACCGCCCGCGCCCTCAAGGAGGCCGTCGAGGCCACCCGGACCTGCACCACCGGCGCTCACGTCACCCTGGCCATCGGCTACGGCGGCCGCCAGGAGGTCGTCGACGCCGTGCGCGACCTGATGTACGCGCGAGCCGAAGCGGGCGTGTCACTGACCGAGGCCGCGGACGCCCTGACCGTCGACGACATCGCCCCGCACCTGTACACCGCCGGCCAACCCGACCCCGACCTGGTCATCCGTACCAGCGGCGAACAACGGCTGTCGAACTTCCTGCTCTGGCAGAGCGCCTACTCGGAGCTGTACTTCTGCGAGGCCTACTGGCCCGCGTTCCGCGAGGTCGACTTCCTGCGCGCCGTACGCAGCTTCGCCGCCAGGCAGCGGCGCTACGGCGGCTGAGCCCCGGTCTCGTAGGTTCTCCTGCCCGGTCCCCGGCCCGGTCCCGGCCGGCTGGCAGGACGGCCTCGGGGCTTCCCGGCCAGTGGGCGCCCGTGCCAGGCACCCCGCCGTCCGGCGAGCCGATCGGGCGGCGAGGCGCCACGATGGGCCGGTAGGAAGGCGCGGCTCCACCGCATCCGAGCGGGCCGGGCCGCCGTACCCCGGCGACGAGACGAGGTCCTCCGCCATGCCCGTGCACCGACTCGGTCTGGTCGTCCACCAGGGCCGCGAGGCCGCCCGGGAGGCCGCGCGTGCCGTGCGCGGCACAGGGCGTCCGCTGCACCGAGATCGACGTCTGGACGCCGGAGCACCGGCGCCGCTCCGGCCGTGAGGAGGCCCGCGCGGCCGGTGACCCGGACCTGGTGGTCACCCTGGGCGGGGACGGGACCTTCCTGCGCGGGGCCCGGATCGCGGTGAAGACCGGGGCCAGCGTGCTCGGCGTCGACCTGGGCAGCGTCGGCTTCCTCACCGAGGTGCCGGTCCGCGACCTCGCCGCCGGCCTGGACGCCGTCCACGCCGGGAACGCCCCGGTGGAGGAACGGATGACGTTGACCATGCGGGCCTCCAGGCCGCCGGGGATGCCCGCCGAGATGGAGGCCTTCCTCTGCTACGGGCGGGGCCCCGCGCCCCTGCCACCCCCGTCGGTGCGGCCCGGCGACGGCGCCGGAGACGGCTGGGGCCTGGCGCTGGACGTCAACGCGCTCAACGACGTGGTGGTGGAGAAGCTCGCCCGGGACCACCAGGTCAGCGCCGGGGTCTACATCTCGGGCCGGCTGCTGGCCGCATACTCGGCCGACGCGTTCGTGGTCGCCACGCCCACCGGTTCGACCGCCTACAGCTTCGCGGCCGGCGGCCCGGTGCTCTCCCCGCACATGGACGCGGTCGTGTTCACCCCGATCGCCGCCCACATGACCTTCAACCGCACCGTGGTCGCGGCCCCCGACGAGCCGGTCGCGCTGCGCGTCCTGCCGCACTCCGGCCGGGCGGCGGTCAGCATCGACGGCCAGCTGCGCGGCGTCCTCGACCCGGGGGACTGGATCGGCGTCTACCGCGCCCCGCAGCGGGTGCGGCTGATCCGCCTCCGGCCCACCGACTTCTACGGCCGGCTGCGGGAGCGGTTCCGGCTCACCGACGCGCCCGCCACCGCAACGGACGGTGAGTCCGCCCCGTTCTTCCGCCCGGGCTCCGACTCCGGCGCCGCCGTACCGCCGGACCTGGCCGCCCTGCGGCTGACCCCGCCCACGGCGGCCCGCTGACCGGCGGCCGGAGCCGGCGGGTACGGGAGGCGGGCGGACGTTCCCTTTGACGGCACGTTGACGGACCCTAGGCCTTCGTCGGTGCGACGGCGAAGGCCGCCAGGACGGCCGCCGTGACCTGGGCGGAGACCGCCTCGGGGGAGGCGGCGTCGAGCTTGCCGTCCAGGTGCAGGAAGGCCAGGCCGTGGACCAGCGCCCACACCGCGGTGGACAGCGCCTCCGGGTCGGCGCCGGGGAACACGCCGTGGACGATGCCGTGGACGTACTGGCGGACGGCGGCCGTCGCGGCGGCCCGTTCCTCGTTGGCCGGGTCGCAGGGCTCGGCGAACATCGCCCGGAACAGCGCGGGGCGGTCCAGGGCGAAGCGCACGTAGGCGACGGCGACGGCGGCGAGCTCGTCGGGCGTCGCGGGCGCGGGGTGGGCCGCGGTGAGGGCGGCGGCGAGTTCGAGGTAGCCCTCCGAGGCGACGGCGGAGACCAGGGCCTCGCGGTCGGCGAAGTGACGGTAGGGGGCGGTCGCCGAGACGCCGGCCCGCCGGGCGACCGCCCGCAGGGACAGGCCGGAGCCGCCGTCCTCCTCCAGCAGTTCCCGCGCGGCGCGCAGGCAGGCGGCGCGCAGGTCGCCGTGGTGGTACGAGCCGGTCGTCGGCTGTGGCATGGGTCACCCTCCCTGATGTATGCACCGCTCACATTTCTCGCCTAATGTGAGCGCTGTACACATCCTAGTCGACGGAGACATCGAGGAGAGGAGACCCGAATGGCCAGCGAGCTGTTCTCGCCCCTGAACCTGCGCTCGGGGGCTGTTCTGCGCAACCGGATCGCCAAGGCGGCGATGGAGGAGAACATGGCCGGCGACGGCCAACTGCCCGACCGGCGGATGCTGGAGCTGTACCGGCGCTGGGCCGCCGGCGGCACCGGCCTGCTGATCACCGGCAACGTCATGGTCCACGCCGAGGCACTGACCGGCCCGGGCGGCGTCGTGCTCGACGAGGCCGCGCCGCTGGAGCCGTTCACCGCCTGGGCCGAGGCCGCCAAGTCCGGCGGCGGGGCGGTCTGGATGCAGATCAACCACCCCGGCCGCCAGGTCGCCGCCGACATGCCCGGCGTGGTGTGGGGCCCGTCCGCGGTGGGCGTCGACCTGGGCCGGCACAGCGGCCGCTTCGGCCGCCCCACCGCGATGACCCCCGAGCAGATCGGCGCGACCGTCGAGCGGTTCGCGACCACGGCCGCGCGCGCCGCCCGGGCCGGGTTCGACGGCGTGGAGATCCACGCCGCGCACGGCTACCTGCTGTCGCAGTTCCTGTCGCCCCTGGTCAACCGGCGCACCGACGCCTGGGGCGGATCCCTGGAGAACCGGGCCCGGATGCTGCTGGACGTCGTCCGCGCCGTGCGGGCCGCCGTCCCGCCCGCCTTCGCCGTTGCCGTCAAGCTCAACTCCGCCGACTTCCAGCGCGGCGGCTTCGATGCCGACGACGCCCGGCAGGTGATCGCGATGCTCGCACCGCTCGGCGTCGACCTGGTCGAACTCTCCGGCGGCAGCTACGAGAGCCCCGCCATGACCGGCCGCCCCGCCGACGACCGCACCCGCGCCCGCGAGGCCTACTTCCTCGACCTCGCGGAGGAGTTGGTCACCACCAGCCCGCTCCCGCTGATGCTCACCGGCGGCATCACCCGGCGCGAGACCGCCGAACGGGCCCTGGCCGGCGGCGTCGAGGTCGTCGGCATCGGCACCGCCCTCGCCGTCACCCCCGACCTGCCCGACCGCTGGGCCGCCGGGCGCGAGGCCGACCGCGGGATACGACCGGTCACCTGGTCCGACAAGGCCCTGGCCTCGGCCGCCACCATGGCCCAGGTCCGCCACCAGCTCCGCCGCCTCGCCCGCGGCCGCGCCCCGAGGCCCGGCACCCACCCCGCCGTCGCCCTCCTCGCCGAGCAGCTCCAGCAGCGCCAGGCCCTGCGCCGCTACCGCACCTGGCTGCCCACGGCCCGCGCCGCGCAGCGGTGACCCCCGACCCCGGCGGGTCGCCGGTCCGGCGCCCGCGCCGTAACGTCGACCCCGGCGGGGTGGACGTGGCAGCCGGAACGACGAGCTCCCGGGAGGGCGCGATGGCGAAGATGCAGGTCCTGTGCGTCGTGTCCGCGGCGGACCGCTGGACGTTGAAGGACGGAACGGCCCACCCCTCGGGCTACTGGGGCGAGGAACTGGCGGTGCCGCACCGGGTCTTCACCCGGGCCGGGTGGGACATCACCGTCGGCACGCCGGGCGGAAGGCCCCCGACGCTCGACCGCCTGAGCATGTCCTTCACCGCCGGCCGCCCCGCCCGGCTGCGCGCGGTGGCCCGCTACCTGGAGTCGATCGAGGACCGGCTGAACAGCCCGGCCACCCTGGCGGAGGTCGACCCCGACGAGTACGACCTGGTGTTCTACCCGGGCGGCCACGGTCCGATGGAGGACCTGGCGGTCGACCCGGTCTCCGGTGCCCTGCTCACCCGGGTACTGCACTCCGGCAAGCCGCTGGCCCTGCTCTGCCACGCCCCGGCCGCCGCACTGGCCGCCGAGGACGCGGACGGCTCCTGGCCGTTCGCGGGCTACCGGATGACGGCCCTCTCCAACCTGGAGGAGCGGCTCAACCCCTTCGGCTGGAAGGCCGCCTGGCTGGTCGAGGACCGCCTGCGCGAGAACGGCGCCCGGTACGTCAAGGGCCTGGTGCCGCTGCGCCCCTTCGTGGTGGTCGACCGCAACCTCTACACCGGCCAGAACCCGGCCTCCTCCGAGCGCCTCGCGACCCGGTTGGTGGCCGACCTCGGCGCACAGCCCGGGTAGCGCGTCCGTGGCTGTGGCGGTCAGCCGCAGGCGCACCCCGCGCCGGCGGGCGCCGGTTCGGTGCAGCAGGCGGCCGTGGAGCTGTCGTCGCCAGGGGTGCCGTCGGTGTTCCTGCCGAGGGTGTCGGCGTCGGCCTTGACGACGTAGACCTCCCAGGGTTCCCGGCCGGGGCCGTGGACCCAGACCTTGTCCTGGAGGGCGTAGCAGCAGGCGGTGCCGATCTCCTCGAAGGTGGCCAGGCCGGCGTCCCGGAGGCGGGCGGTGGCGGCGCTGACCTCCTCGGTGGTCCCGACCTCGACGCCGAGGTGGTCCAGGCGGGTCGGGGTGCCGGCCTCGCCCTGGAGGAGGACGAGCTTGAGCGGCGGGTCGGTGACGGCGAAGTTCGCGTAGCCGGGCCGGCGCTTGGCGGGTTCGACGCCGAAGAGGCGGGAGTAGAAGGCGACGGAGCCGTCGAGGTCGGCGACGCGGAGGGCGAGTTGTACGCGGGACATGGTGGGTCTCCCCGGTCCGTGGTCTTGATTCGACAGGTGTCGATATGGGCGAGATTGGCACTTGTATAGATGGCTGTCAACATAGACGCATGTCGAATCTGCAACTGATGGGTGCTCGACCAGGACGAGGCGGCGGCCGCGGCCTGCTCGCCGACCTCGGCGTCCAGCCCCGGGCCTGACCGGCCCACCACGCCGCTCCGCCAGAGGTGTCCGGGGCACGGCAACCGGGCAGGGGGCTGGTGGCGTCCCCGAAGGGGCGGGGGTGGAGCGTGAGTGGGGAGGGGACGATGGCACGGCAGGAGCTGGAGCCGGAGCTGGCCGCGCTGGTGCGGGCGGCGTTCGCGGCGTCGGGGTGCGAGGTCACCCTGCACGGGGACGTCGCCCGGGACGCCCAGGGGCGCGACTACGGGCTCGGCGGGCTGCTCGACCTGGTGGGTCGGCGGGCGGACGTCCCGCTGCCGGAGCTGGTCCGGGCCCACGTCCGGGAACTGGTCGCCGCCGTGCGGGGCCCGGGGGCGGGCGGCGGCTCGCCGGAGGAGGTGACCGCCCGGCTCTATCCGCTGCTGCTGGACGCCGCGTCGCTGGCCGAGTCCGCGCGGCACCCGCACGCGCTCGAAGTCGCCCCGGGAGTACTGGAGTTCCTCGCCCTGGAGTCGCCCGTCGGCTGGCAGGTGCTGACCTCGGAGGCGGTCACCGAACTGGGGGTGGTGCCGCGGTTGCGGGAGGCCGCGCGGGCGCGGCTCGCCCGGCTGCCCGTCGAGCAGCACGAGGTGCTGCCGACCGGGCAGGGCGGCGGCCTCCACGTCGTCACCGGGGACTCGGCGCTGACGGGGAGCCGGGTCCTCGCCCTGGACGCCGTCCACCGCGAGGTCACGGGCCGGGAACTGCCCCCGGACGGCGCGGTGGTGGCGTTCCCCACGCCGTTCCGGCTGCTGTTCGCGCCGTTCGACCTCCAAGTCCCGGGCGTGCTGGAGGTGTTGATCGAGAGGGCCGCCCGGGAGTACGACGCGTCCAGCGCGCCGCTGTCCGTGCACACCTACTGGTGGCGCGACGGGGAGCTGACCCCGCTCACCCGGGTGGCCGAGGGCGGACTGCTGGAGCTCGTGCACGCGGACGAGGTGATCGCCGCCGTCACCCGGCTGGCCGAGGGGGAGGGGGACCTGCCCGCGCCGCGCCGGCACCACTACCGCTTCGCGCACCGGGTGCTGCCCTCGCAGACCCACCTGGGGTCGGTGCCGGGGAAGCGGATCGACGCCGAACTGCTGCGGCTGTGGGAGGAGTACGGCGCGAGCCTGCCCGCGGAGCAGCGGGTGGCGCCGGAGGGCCTCCAGGGCGGGTTCGTCCAGGTCGGGCAGCACCGGCTGCTCCTGGTCGTGCTGCCGAGGCCACGGGCGGCGACCGAGGCCTTCGCGGTGGTGCTGGCCTGGCCGGGCGACGGCTCGGCGCAGCGCTTCTTCACCCTGGAGTACGGGATCGACCCGATCACGGGCGAGCGCGGGGCGGTGCTGGGCGAGTGGGAGGGGGAGGGCCGCCACCGGCTGCACCGGACGGGCATGACCGCCCAGGCCCGGCCCTTCCTGCACGCCGTCACGACGCTGCTCGACCCGCCCCCGCCCCCGCCGCCGCCCCCGGCGAAGCGGCGCGGGCTGTTCCGCCGTCGCTGATCGCTGCCACTGCTCGCTGCCGCTGACCGCCGTCTCCGAAACCCGGGCGGGGGGGGGGGGGGGGGGGGGGGGGGAGGGGGGGGGGGGGGGTCCACCCCGGTGGGGTGTGAGGGCGTGGGGCGGAGCCGAGGGTTCCGCCTGCCTGTCATCCCCTCCGGAA
>NZ_JBVHYH010000055.1:0-11068 GCF_055569135.1 Kitasatospora sp. NPDC029367 | reverse complement strand
ATCCCCCCCCCCCCCCCCCCCCCCCCCCCCCCCCCCCCCCCCCCCCCCCCCCCCCCCCCCCCCCCCCCCCCCCCGGTCCGTCAGCTGGCGGGGAGCCTCGGGGTGCGCGAGGGCTCCGTACGGCGCTGCCCGGTCGCCTCGAAGGCGGCGGCGAGCCGCAGGAGCGCGGTGTCGTCGTAGGCGCGGCCCGCGAAGGTGAGCCCCACCGGCATGCCGATGTCGGCCATGGTGCCCATCGGCACGGTCACGGTCGGAATGCCGAGGTGGCGCGGCACGAGGTTGCCGTTGGCGACCCAGACGCCGTTGCGCCAGCCGAGGTCGGCGGAGGCCTCGTTCACGTCCATGTCGGCCGGGCCGACGTCGGCGACGGCGGGGAAGACCACGGCGTCCAGGCCGAGTTCGTCCATCCACCCCTCCAGGTCCACCCGGCGGGTCTCCTCCAGGCCGCGCAGGCCCGCCTCCAGCAGCGGGATGTCGGTGAGGGAGGCGTACGGGCGCTCCCGCACGAAGCGCGGGTAGTCGGCGACGCTGTCGCCGAAGCCCTCGTAGCGGCCCGGGAGTTCACCCTCGTGCACGGGGAAGATGCGCTCGCCGTCGACCTCGGTCAGGGTGGCGAGCGCCGGGTCCCCGTTCGCGCGCAGGAAGTCGTCCCAGGACCACGCGGACAGGTCCTCGATCTCGACGGTGAGGTAGTCCCGGCCGACCAGGCCGCGGGTGAACACCGAGGGCGCGCCGGGGCGGTCGGCCTCGTAGTTGGTCACCACCGGGAAGTCGACCTCGACGACCTCGGCGCCCGCTGCCTCCAGGTCGCGGCGGGCGGCCTCCCACAGGGCGATGACCGAGGGGCGGGTGTCGATCCGCTGCCCGGTCTGGCCGCCGATGCCGCCCTCGGGGTTGGTGCCGGCCTCGGGGTCGGCGTTGATGTACATCCGGGGCACGCCGACGCGCCGGCCGGCGAGGGTCGAACCGGCCGCCGCCGCGTCGGCGGGCGCCAGCGCGGGGTACGACGCGGGGCGGACCTCGGAGGCCGCGGGCAGCTTGATCCAGGGCTGGGAGCGCCACAGGTCGCCGCGGGTCTCCGCGTCGTCGGCGACGATGACGTCGAGCAGTTCGAGCAGGTCGGCCATGGTGCGGGTGTGCGGGACCACGACGTCCATGGTCGGCACCAGCGGCCAGTTGCCGCGCACCGAGATCACACCGCGGCTGGGGGTGTAGGCGCACAGGGCGTTGTACGAGGCGGGCGCCCGGCCCGAGGACCAGGTCTCCTCGCCGAGGCCGAAGGCGCCGAACGAGGCCGCCGTGGCGGTGCCCGAGCCGTTCGAGGAGCCGGAGCCGTACGCGCTGGTCAGCCAGTCGGCGCTGTACGGGCTCTCGGCCCGGCCGTAGACGCCGCGCTGCATCCCGCCGTTCGCCATCGGCGGCATGTTGGTCAGGCCGATGAGCACGGCGCCGGCGGCACGCAGCCGCTCGATCGCGAAGGCGTCGCGCTGGGCGACGAGGTGCTCGAAGGCCGGCGAGCCGGCGGCGGCGGTCAGGCCCTTGGCGAGGTAGCTGTCCTTGGCGGTGTACGGGATGCCGTCGAGCGGGCCGAGGGTGCGGCCCTGGGCACGGCGGGCGTCGGAGGCCTCGGCCTCGGCGCGGGCCTCCGGGTTCATCACGACGAGCGAGTTGAGCGCGGTGGCGGTGCCGGGCCGGTCGTAGGCCTCGATCCGGGCCAGGTAGGCGTCGAGCAGGCCGACCGAGGTGGTCTCGCCCTTCTCCAGCGCGGCGCGCAGGTCGGCGATGCCCGTCTCGACGACGTCGAAGGGGTGGGTCATGCGGGTTCCTCCAGGGGTGTTCGGTCTCGCGTCGGAAGCGGAGAGTCGGAAGCGGGTGGTCGGAAGCGGAGAGTCGGAAGTTGTGAGCCGGAGTCTGTGAGCCGGAAGCGGAAGGTCGGGGGCGCTGTCCCGGCGGGTCGACCGGGTCGACCGGGTCGACTACACGACGGCGGGGGCGAGTTCGTCGCCGTGCGGGCGGTCCTGGCCCGGGTCGGGCATCCGGCGGTCGGGGCGGCGCGCGAGCAGGTAGCCGAGGCCGGCCAGGGTGACGGTGCCGACGCCGAGCGGTGCCGCCCAGATCTGGTACCACGGCGCTCCGGCCGGTGCGAGGATGGCGCGCGGCCAGCAGATGTTGACCACCTCGAAGCCGGTCCACAGCACCGCCAGGACGTTGAGCGGGGTGCCGAGGCGACCGTAGCCGACGGCCCCGGCGGGCTTCCAGGTGCCGCGCAGGCGGGCGGTCAGGGCGACCACGGTGAGCAGGAAGAACGGCACGAAGGTGGCGGCGCTGCCGAAGGTGATCAGGCTGCCGATGGCCGAGGTGCTCAGGCCCAGGGGCAGGGCGGCGGAGCTGATCACCGTGGCGGCGACCAGGCCGCCGATCGGTGCCCTGTGCCGGTTGACCTTGCGGACCTGCCGGGAGAACGGGAAGACGTCGTCGCGGGCGAGCGAGTAGAGGCCGCGGGCGGCGCCGCCCTGGGAGGCCATCAGGCAGGCGGTGAAGCTGATCAGGACGACGAGGACGAAGGGCTTGTCGGCCCAGCCGCCGAAGGCGTGGGTGACGGCGGTGGTCACCGGGTCGAGGTCCTTGAGGGCGACGACGTCGGCGGGGTCCGGGTGGGCGAGCTCGACCGAGACGGCGTTGAGGACGACGACGAGCCCGACGCTGAGCAGCGACCACCACATCGCCCTGGGCACCTGCCGGGCGGCGTCCTTGGTCTCCTCGGCGGTGGACACGCAGGCGTCGAAGCCGATGAAGGCCCAGCCGGCCACGGCGACGGCGGCGAGCAGGGCGCCGGTGTCGCTGACGCCCAGCCCCTTCGGGGCGTCGAGGAAGTCGGTGAGCAGGGCGAATCCGTGCTGCCGGAAGACCAGCAGCAGGGTGAGGCCGACCAGCACGGAGGCGACGGCCTCGGCGGCGATGCCCAGGCTGACGACCCGGCGCAGCAGGTTGATGCCGTAGGCGTTGACCAGGGCGCAGCCGAGCATGAAGCCGACCGAGACGAGGACCTGCTCGGCGGGGGTGGGGACGGCGCCGAAGAGCGCGAAGAGCCAGGGCGAGGCGAGGTAGGCGACGGTGGTGTTGCCGAACATCACGGCGAACTGCCACATCCAGCCGCTCAGCCAGGCGACCGCCGGTCTGGACAGGCGTCTGCTCCATTGGTAGGCGCCGCCGGCCAGCGGCCACTGCGAGGCGAGCTCGGCGTAGACGGCCACGACCAGGCACTGCCCGAGCAGGCAGAGCGGCAGGGCCCAGACCCAGGCGCCGCCCGCGACGCTCATGCCGACCTGCACGGCCGCGTACAGCCCGACGACCGGGGAGACGACGGCGAAGCCCATGGAGATGTTGCCGAGCACGTTCAGGCTGCGCCGTAGCTCCTGCCGGTAGCCGAGCGCGGCCAGCCGGTCGGAGTCCGCGGTGCCGGTGGCATCGGCGGCGTCGGTGGCGTCGGTGGGGGTGTGCTCGACCACTGGCTGCGCCCTCTCGATAAAACTAACTTTGTTAGCGACTGCTGTCGGTCTGGCACGATAGCCCCCGGACACGGAGAGCGGAAGAGGGGATTTCGGTGGGCCGACCGAGCAGGGCACTGCTGACCCGCGAGCGGATCGCGCGTGCCGCGCTCCAGGTGGTGGACGAGGAGGGCCCCGACGGGCTGACCATGCGGGCGCTCGCGGAGCGGCTCGGGGTGAAGGCGGCGTCGCTCTACAACCACGTACCGAGCAAGGACGCCCTGGTCGACGCCGTCTCCGGGCTGGTCAACGACGAGATCGACCACGGGCCGCTGGGCGACCCCGACTGGCGGGCCGGCCTCGCGGCGTACGCGCGCGGTTACCGCGCGGTCTTCCGGCGGCACCCGAACGCCCTCGCCCTGCTGGCCCGTCGCCGGGTGGAGGCCGACAGCGCGCTGACCGGCTACGACGCCCTGCTCGCCCTGCTCGGCCGGGCGGGCCTCGAACCCGCCGACGCCGCCGAGGTCGCCGCGGCCGTGGACTACCTGGTGCTCGGCTCCGCGATGGAGACCTTCGCCGCGGGCTTCACCCGGGAGCCGGCCGCCTACCGGCCGCAGTACCCGGCGCTCGCGGACGCCCTGGACGGTTCCCTGGCCCGGGGCGGCGGCGCGACGGCGCTCGACGACCGCGGGTTCGAGGTGGGGCTCGGCCTGCTGCTCGACGGGATCGAGCGCCGGACGTCGTAGGGCGTGTCCTGGCGCGTCGTAGGGCGCGTCCTGAGGCGTCGTACGGCGAGTCCTGGAACAGGTCTCCCCGCAGCGAAGCGGCGGCCCCCCACTCCCGGAGAGGGTGGAGGGCCGCCGGTCGGGGGCGCTGCCGCGCCACGCGGAGGGGTCGGGGATCAGCCGGCCGTGGTGCTCCGGACGAAGTCCCTGAACGCCGTCACATCGGTGTAGATCGAGGGGTCGACCGCGCAGGTGGAGGAGGTGCCGCCGGCCCGGCTGGTGGCGCCGAGCAGCCGCCACTCGCCGTTGACCTGCGCGATCGCCGGGCCGCCGGAGTCGCCGTAGCAGGCACCCTGGTTGCTGCCGTCCGGGCCCTGCGGGTTGTTGACGCAGAGCTCGGAGGAGGGGTCGAAGCCCTCGGCGCAGCCGCTGGGGAGCAGGCTGGTGTCGAGCTCCTTGAGCTGGTCCGGGCCCCCGTCGCCGCCGGGCTGCGGGGTCTCCTGGCCCCAGCCGAGCAGCTTGACGGCGGTGCCGGCCGGCGCGCCGTCGGCGATGGCGATCGGGGTGGCCTGAACGGGGGCGCTGAGCTGGAGCAGGGCGATGTCGTTGTTGGTGCTGTAGTTCGGGTGGGGGACGACCTTGGCGAGCGAGGCCACCTCGCCGCCCGAGGTCCGGTCGTTGGAGCCGACCCGGACGGTGAACTGGTCGGCCGTGCCGCCGGCCACGCAGTGGGCCGCGGTGACCGCCCAGGTGGGCGAGATCAGCGAGGCGCCGCAGAGGTGCTGGCCGTTCTGCTGGAGCGAGACGATGAAGGAGTAGCCCTGGGAGGCGCTGCCGCCGCCGATGATGGGCCGGCTGGGCAGGGGCGCGGCGGAGGCGCCGGTCGCCGGTGCGGCGAGTAGCAGCGCGGTGGCTGCGGCGGCGGTGGCGAGGATTCCGGGCAGGGGGAAGTGCCTCATGACGTGTCCTTGTCCGGCGGCGTGGGGGCCGCCCGTGGGGGATGACGTGAACCTGTCGAACTGCCCGTAAGGCTGGCCCCTGACGGCCCGTCGGGAACATCCGCCACTCGGCGGGGAGAAGGCCGACGATCGGAGGCTTGCGTAAGCACGCAAGTATGAGCGAGGATTGCTCGCCTCTCCGCCTCCTGGTGGCACCCCGACTCTGGGCTCCGCCGTCGGGGCCGGCTCCCGGTCTAACGACCCGACAGCAGGCTCTCCAGGAACTGGCCGTGGGCGGGGGTCGGGAGGCTCTGCGTTTCGGCAGGCTCCGTCGCTTCCGTGACGGGACTCTCCGGGCTCCCGCCGCGTACCTGGAGGACCCGGGTCGGCTGCTCCGCCCGGCCGGAGACCAGGACGCCGACGGCATCCGCGATGCGGGTCATCGACTGGGGCTGACTGGCGGTCACCGCCGGTGCCCGCCCGGCCGCCGCGGCCTCGTCCCGCAGACGGTCGACCTCCGCCTCCAGCGTGGCCACCCGGGCCCGCAGGTCGTCCAGCTCGCTCTTCTTCCCCATGCCCCAGGCCCTTCCCGGCTGCTCCCGGCCCTCTGACGTGCCGTTCCACCCTATCCGGGCGGCTCCCGCGCGCTCACAGGGTGGCACGGAGGTGCGGGGGAGGGGCGCTGTGCGGTACCGGCGTTCCGCGTTGACCGCCTGTCTACCGGTGCCGCATAGCGTCCCTCCCCGTACCCGGCCCGATCCCGGGCCGGCGCCGAAGGGAGAACACAAGTGCTCCGTAGAACTCGCGCACTGCTGACCGGATCGGCCGTCGCCCTGGCCCTGACCATCAGTTCGACGGGCTTCACCGCCCACGCCTCCGGGGACCAGAGCGGCATCGACGCCTGCGCCCGGGAGGCGAAGCTGGCCGGCTTCGCCAAGGACAGGTCCGGCGAGGGCCGCAACGACGACGCGATCTACGCGGTCGCGATCGCCATGGCCGAGTCCGGCTGCAACCGCCTGGCCGTCCACACGAACCTCCCCACCGACCCCGACCCGGGCACCAAGGACCTCGGGGCCTGGCAGATCAACGAGCGTTGGTACCCCGACGTCCACTACCACGATGCCGATGTCGTCACGGCCGAGAACTGGCAGGACATGGGCTGGTCGGCCCGCAAGGCCTACCGGATCGACAACGACGGCACCGGCCGGGGCTGGGCCTCCTGGGCGGCCTGGAACCTCGGCACCTACCAGCAGTACCTGGGCCAGGCCCGCGACGCGGTCAACCGCGCCTGGCAGTGACGGCCCGCCGCCGGTGACGCCCCGCCGCCGGTGACGCCCCACCGCGGGTGACCCCCGCCCCGGCCCCCGGCCCGAGGTCCTCGAACCTCGGGCCGGGGGCCGCCGCGTTGCGGTCGGCCCGCCCGGACGCGCCCGAAGGGGCCTCGGTCACCCGGGGAAGACCTGGCCCAGCAGCCGCTGGAAGGTCCGCCGGTCCGCCTCGTCCAGCTGGGCCAGTCCGGTGAGGCTGGACATCAGCTCCACCCGGATCTGCCGTACGGTCCGCTCGCCCTCCTCGGTGAGCACCACGTTCTTGACCCGCCGATCGGCCGGGTCCATCTCGCGGCGGACCAGTTCGCGGGCCTCCAGGCGGTCGACGATGCCGGTGACGTTGGAGGCGTCGCAGGCCAGCAGCTCGGCCAGGGTGCGCATGGGGCGGGGCTCGCGCAGCAGGCTGAGCGTCTTGCCCTGCATGAGGGTGAGGCCGCGTTCGGCCGCCAGTGCGGCGAAGTGGCGGTAGTAGGCGGCCGCGGCGCCGGCGACCTGGTCCATCAGCTCGACCGGCGTGGGAGCGGCGGCGCCGGTGGAGGGTGGGGCGGCAGGCGGGGTGGCGGGCTGGGTCATGCGTCGAGTGTAGGCAGGATTGCTTGACTTCATCAATCTTTCAGGTCTACCTTCAATGCATTGCTTGAAGACATCAACCTTGCAGGCTTCAACCGTCCAGGTTTCCGCCCGCTGCCTTCGAGCGCCGGCCGGCCCATGTCCCCGCGCGGCCGCCACCTCCCGGAAGGACCCCACCCGATGAGCCACGCCGCCGATCGCGCCGTGCCCCGATCCGCCCCCGCCGCCAGTAGCACTGCCACTACCACCGCCACGGTCGGAAAGCGCGGCAGTACGCCCCTGATCCTGGCGCTGGGCCTGGCCGCGATGGTCGTGGCCATGGCGCAGACCCAGGTCGTCCCGATCCTCGCCCTCCTGCAGAAGGAGCTGCACACCGGTGCCGCCGGCGTCAGCTGGGTGACCACCGCCGCGCTGCTCTCGGCTGCCGTCTTCACCCCGCTGCTGGGCCGGGTCGGCGACCAGTTCGGCAAGAAGCGCACGCTGCTCGCCGTCCTCGCGGTCATGGTGGTCGGCTCGGTCATCGCCGCGACCACCACCTCGCTGGCCCTGCTGATCATCGGCCGGGTGCTGCAGGGCTCCGCCACCGCGATCTTCCCGCTCGCCCTCTCCGTGATCCGCGACGAGGTGCCCCAGGAGAAGCTGCACGGGGCGATGGCGCTGGTCAGCGGAACGCTGGCGTTCGGCAGCGGCCTCTCGCTGGTGGCCACCGGGCTGCTCACCCAGGGCTCGCACCCCGACTACCACCTGGTCTTCTGGTTCTCCACCGCGCTGACGGTGCTCGCCCTGGCGGCCGTCGCCGTCGTGGTACCGCACGGCGGTTCGCCCACCGGGGGCCGGGTCGACGTGCTGGGCGCGCTCACCCTGGCCGTCTTCCTGGTCCTGCTGCTGCTCGGCATCTCGCAGGGCCACGAGTGGGGCTGGTCCTCCGCCCGTACGCTGGGCGCGCTGGCCGGTGCCGCCGTCTTCGCCGTCCTCTGGGTGCTGGTCGAGCGACGGGTGCGCAACCCGCTCGTGGACATGCGGATGTTCGTCCACCGCCAGGTGCTCTTCACCAACCTGACCGGGCTCTTCGTGGGCTTCGCCTCGTTCGCCCAGTTCATCGGCATCTCCTACCTCGTCCAGATGCCGGGCCGGCTGACCGGCTACGGCTTCACCGCCTCGGTCCTGCGCGCCTCCGTCGAGTACCTGCTGCCCAGCGCCCTGATCGCCCTGGCCGCGGCTCCGGTCGGCGGACGGCTGGTGCGCCGGATCGGCGCCCGCTCCACCCTCGCGGTCGGCGCCCTGATCGGCGTGGCGGGTTTCGCCTGGCTGGCCTTCGGGCACGGCGCCGAGGGCGCGGTGATCACGGCGGGCATGCTCACCGGCATCGCGATCTCCTTCGGCTACGCCGCGATGCCCGCCCTGATCGCGGCCAGCGTGCCGCTGGAGCAGACTGGCATCGCCAACGGGATCAACTCCATCTCCCGCTCGGTCGGGAGCTCGATCGCCAGCGCGGTGGTGACCTCGCTGCTCGCCTCCAAGACGGTCAGCTACGCCGCGCTCGGTGGTGCCGCGCTGCCCGCGGAGAGCCAGTTCACCCTCAGTTTCGTGATCGCCGCGGTCGCTCTGCTGCTGGCCGCCGGGGTCGCGATGGTGGGGCTCAGCAAGCACCACCGGCCGCTCACCGCGCGGGCCGACGAGCAGCCGCGCGCCGCGGCGGTCACCGTGTCGACCGCTGCCGGGGTCGTCCCCGACAACTCCTGATCACCCCGTAACTCCCTCCCCCTGTCGACCTGGAGCACCAACCATGACTTCCGCCCTCTTCGTCGTCACCGGCGCCACCCACTGGACCCTCGCCGACGGCACCCCGCACCCCACCGGCTTCTGGGCCGAGGAACTCGCCGAGCCGCACCGGATCTTCACCGAGGCGGGCTTCGAGATCACCATCGCCACCCCCGGCGGCGTCCCCGCCCCCGTGGACCGGGGCAGCCTGAGCGCCGAGGCCAACGGCGGCGCCGCAGGCGGGGGCCAGGAGAAGGCCGAGTGGCTGGCCGCCTACCTGGAGGCCATCCGCGCGGACCTGGAGCACCCCGCGAAGCTGGCCGAGGTCGACCCGGAGGCGTACGACGTGGTCTTCTACCCGGGCGGCCACGGCCCGATGGAGGACCTCGCCGTGGACGAGGACTCCGGTCGGCTGCTCACCCGGGCGCTGGCGTCGGGCAAGCCGCTGGGCGTGGTCTGCCACGCCCCCGCCGCGCTGCTCGCCGCCCGGAACGAGGACGGCAGTTGGCCCTTCGCCGGCTACCGGATGACCGCCTTCAGCAACGCCGAGGAGCAGGCGGTGGGCCTGGCCGCGGGCGCCAAGTGGCTGGTCCAGGACCGCCTGGTCGAGCTCGGCGCCGACTTCGTGGAGGCCGGGCCGTTCACCCCGCACACCGTGATCGACCGCAACCTCTACACCGGCCAGAACCCCGGCTCCTCGGCCGAGTTGGCCCGCACCCTGGTCGCCGCCGTGGCCACCGACCCGGCCACCGTGGTGGCCCGCCTGCGCGCCACGTTCGCCACCGGCCGTACCAGGCCGCTCGGTTGGCGCCTCGCCCAGCTGGGTGCGCTGCGCGCGCTGCTCACTGAGCAGTCCGAGGCTCTGCTGGCCGCGCTCCACACCGACCTGGGCAAGAGCGCGACCGAGGCCTACCGCGGCGAGATCGGCTTCACGCTGAACGAGATCGACCACACCGTGGAGCACCTGGAGGAGTGGCTGCAGCCGCGCCCGGCCGCCGTCCCCGGCGCCTTCCTGCCCGCCGAGGCCCAGGTGGTCCGTGACCCGCTCGGCGTGGTGCTGATCATCGCGCCGTGGAACTACCCGCTGCAGCTGGCCCTCGCCCCGCTGGTCGGCGCCCTGGCGGCGGGCAACACCGCCCTGGTCAAGCCCAGCGAGCTCACCCCGGCGACCTCGGCGGCGATCGCCCGTCTGCTGCCGCGCTACCTCGACCGGGAGGCCGTGGCCGTGCTGGAGGGCGGTGTGCCGGAGACCACCGCGCTCCTGGAGCAGCGCTTCGACCACATCTTCTACACCGGCAACGGCCAGGTCGGCCGGATCGTCATGACGGCCGCCGCCAAGTACCTGACGCCGGTCACCCTGGAGCTCGGCGGCAAGAGCCCGGTGGTGGTCGAGCCCGGCGCCGATCTCGCGGTCACCGCCCAGCGGGTGGCGCGCGGCAAGTTCCAGAACGCCGGGCAGACCTGCGTGGCCCCCGACTACGTCCTCGCCGTCGGCGACACCGCCACCGCGCTGGAGGCGCACCTGGCCGAGGCCGTGCGCGCCCTGTACGGGGCGGACCCGGCGAGCAGCCCGGAGTACGGGCGGATCGTCAACGAGCGCCACCACGACCGGCTCACCGCCCTGCTCGGCGACGGCCGGACCGTCATCGGCGGCGACCACGACCGCGCCCAGCGCTACCTCGCGCCGACCGTGCTGGCCGAGGTCTCTCCCGAGGCACCGGTGATGCAGTCGGAGATCTTCGGCCCCATCCTGCCGATCATCGCGGTGCCCGACCTGGATGCCGCGATCGCCTTCATCAACGAGCGCGACAAGCCGCTCGCGCTGTACGCCTTCACCGAGTCGGAGCGGACCAAGCAGCGGCTGGCGGCCGAGACCTCCTCGGGCGGCCTCGTCTTCGGCCTCACGGTCTCCCACCTGGCCGTGCCCGAGCTGCCGTTCGGCGGCGTGGGCGAGAGCGGGATGGGCCGCTACCACGGCGAGTACTCGATCGACACGTTCAGCCACGCCAAGGCCGTCCTCGACAAGCCCCTCGGCTGACCGTACGGGGTCGCGGCCCCGCGCCGATCACGTGGTGACACCGTCCGACCGGCACAGCCGCCGCCCGGACGGCGGAGACGTGGCGACGGTCGAGGACGCACGAGAGCCGGGGGGGGGAGGCGGACCCCCCCCCCCCCCCCGTCCCTCTCCCCCGACCCCCGGGCCCCAACGGCCGCTCCGGGGGGTGGCAAAATCTCGTCCCCAGCGTCCTCACGCCCCT
>NZ_JBVHYH010000054.1:44382-64412 GCF_055569135.1 Kitasatospora sp. NPDC029367 | reverse complement strand
GTTCCAGGTGTGGGAGTCCCACTTCGGGACCCAGCCCGGCGCGTACACCATGAACTTGCCGTCGTCCTGGACGACCGCGAAGTACTTGCTGTTCGCCCCGACCCAGCTCTGCGAGGACCACAGCGGAACCCGCTGGGGGTCGTAGACGACGAAGTTGCCGTCGTCCTGCATCGTCGCCCACGCGCCAGGGTGGTTGCCCGTGTTCGTCGACCACGTCACCAGACCGGTCCGCAGCGAGGTCAGCACCAGGTTGCCGTCCGACTGCATGGTCAGCTGCACGCTGCTGGAGCGCACCGACTCACCCGGGTTGAGTACGAAGCCGGCGCCCAGGGTCTTGTTGGCCCCCGGGTTGGCGATCTTCGTCGTGTTCCCCGCCGCGTCGTACTGGTAACTGCCCGGCGTGCTCTCGTTGTTGGGGAACGTCGACTTCACCGCCGTCGGCACGTGCGGACCACCCGCACCCGTACCGGTGTTACGGCTCCCAGGCGCCGGGCTGTCCTGACTGATCGTCAGATCCTTGGACTGGTCACCGGTCGGGTTGTGCATGACCAGCTTCGTCCGGTTGCCGACCGCGTCGTAGCTGTAGTCCTGCCAGTACGGCGCACTGCCGCCGACGGTGGTGGTACCCGCCGTCGAAGCCCCGCTGGTGGGCGTCGCATTGGCACACGACCCCTGCCCGGCAAGCGACGGCGTGGGCTGGTTGAGCCGCCCGGTGTCCGACCACGCCGTGGTCAGCCGGCCCAGGTAGTCGTAGGTGAAGCACTGCAGGTCCGTCCGGTCCGGACTGTTGTCCGGAATCGTCCGCACCGCCGTGACCCGACCGGCCGGGTTGTAGGCGTAGGTGGTGTTCTGGACGGTGCCGGTGGTGGCCGTCTGCTTGTCCACGTACTGGGTCAGCAGACGCCCGGTCGACTCGTCGTAGGTGTTCGTCGAGACGACCTGGGTGCCCCAAGGGTTCATCGTGTCACGGATGTTGCGCCCGTACGCGTCCCAGTCCGCCTGCCGCAGATAGGTGTACCCCGAGCCGCTCACATCGTTGAGCTGACCGAACGCCTCGTAGTTGTAGTTCACCGCCTCCTGCGCCAGATCACCCGCCGCGGCCCGGGTCTCGCTGGTGACGGCCCCGCTGATCGGGTTGTAGGCGGCCGAGTAGTCGAAGCTGACCTGTCCGCTCCTGCCGATCTCGGCCCCCGGAAGGGAGAGCGAGGTCTTGGTGGCCCGGTACGCCGCGTCGTACTCACCGACCGACTTGGTGTACGCCGAACCACCCGCACCACCCACGAACCGGGTCGATGCCGTCAACTGCCCCTTCGCCACGGTGTCGTAGGCATAGCCCGTCAGCTGGTTCGCCGGAGCGACCGACCCGTTGTAGGTGCCCGTCTTGCGACCCAGCAGGTCGTAGGTGATCGCGACGCTCTGCCCGCGGGCATCCGTCGTCGACACCAACCGACCGGCGGCGTCGTAGCTGCGGGTCGACACACCCGTGTCCGGGTCGTCGGCCTTCACCTGACGCCCTCGCAGGTCGTACGTGTAACGCCAGGTGTTCCCGGCCGAATCCGTCCGGGTGGCCGCCTGGCCGCCCGGCGTGTAGGTGTAGCCGGTGACGTCCGCGTCGGCCTGCTTGCCGGTCGCCGTGGCCGTCCTGTACTGCCACAACTGCACCGTGCGCCCACGGGCGTCGGTGACCGTGCTGGTCGCGGTGGCACCGGCCGGCGGCGAGACGTCCACCCGGTCAGCGCCGGGGTAGGCCGTGGTCGTGGTGGTCTGCAGCGCGCCCAGCGCCACGAACTGGCTGCTGGTGGTCCGGCCCAGACCGTCCCGGATCGTGACCGTCGCGTTCGGTACCTTCGCACCGTCCGGGATCCACCGGGTCGTGCTGGGGGTGTTGGTGTCGTCGTAGTACGGCTGGTAGGAGCGGTTCACCCGGCCCTGCGAGTCGTAGAAGGTGTCAGCGACGATCCGGCCCTTGTAGGCCGAGATCGCCGGATCGGTCTGGGTCTGCACCGCCCGGGCCAGGCCGTCCACGATCTGGGTCGACATCCCGTAGTCGATGCCGCCAGGCCGCAGGGCCCTCGTCGTGACGGTGGACGGCGAGTCGGTGCCGTTCACCGCGTAGTCGTAGGTGTAGTTCGCGCCGGCCCCGGTGTCCCGACCGGGCAGCCAGACCGCCTTCAACCGCCCCAGAGCATCGTAACTCCGTCTGGTGGTCCGGCCGTTGACGTCCGTCGAGGTGAGCGCCATGGCGCGGGCCGGGTTGAGCGTGGTGGTGGTCGTGCGGGCGGTGCCTGCGTCCGGCGCGCCGGCCGGGGCCGGGCTGCCGGTGACCACCTGGTTCGGCAACTCGCCCGGGTTGGCGGAACTGTAGGAGGTCGTGGTGACGGCACCGTTCGGGTTGGCGCTGTCGGTGACCGTCGGGTCGGTGACGGAGGCGATCCGGCCGTAGGCGTCGTACGTGGTGGCGGAGGTGGTGACGTACTGCGCAGCGCCGTTGCCGTCGTAGCCGTCCAGCACCTGGGTCCCGGTCGCGTCCGCCTTCGTTCCGGCGCCGCCGAAGCCCTGGCCGTCGAAGAGGGTGCGGGTGTCGGACACCGTGTTGGCCGAAGTCTGGCCCGCCGTACAGGCGTTGGTTCCCGAGACGACCAGCACCTCGGAGACCAGGGCGGTCATCTGCGGGTTACCGCCGCTCGCATAGCTCTGGCGGGTGCACACGTCCGGGGTCCCGTCGGCGGTGCTCAGCGAGCTGGTGACCCGGTTGTTGTTGTCCGGGTCGGTGGTGGTCACCGTCGAGGTGTTCCGGGTGCCGGTCGTGGTGACGGCCGTGGTGGTCTTGGTCGTCCTGGTGGAGCCGTAGCGGGCGACCAGGTCCGGCAGGCCGATACGGGCGTGGGTGGCCCGGTCGGACGGGTGCTCGTAGGTGTTGATCTCGTAGGAGAGCGGGGAGTTGGCGTCGGCCGAGGCGTCCGCGTAGGCATCCGTCTCCAGGGTCCGGCCGGACAGCCAGTCGGAGTCGGTCCGGCTGCCGCTCTTCACCCCGGCGACGGAGGCGCCCCTGGGCTTGCCGTCGGCCTTGAGGTCACCGTCCATGCCCTGGTAGTAGCTGGTGGTCGACTTGGCCTGCGGCCCGTCCTTGCCCGAACCCGTCACCGCGGTCACGCTCGCGAAGCCCCGGAACTGGTCCCAGGTCCGGTAGTCCGATTCCACCAGCGCGCCGTCGTTGCGGTGCCAGGCCGCCAGGCCGTACGAGTACGAGGTCGTCTGCGGCACCGCGCCCGAGATCAGCTTGGCGTTCGGGTCGACGGTCACCGTGTCCACCGGATAGCGCAGGAACCAGTCATCGACCGTCGTCTGCACACCGGTGTCGAACCACTTCACGTTGAAGCAGGCCAGGGTGTCACTGTCCGCCGAGGCCGGCATCCGGCCCGTCGTGCGTGAGCAGGAGTCCTTGGTGTAGGAGACGGTGATCGTGCCACCGGTCTCCGTGGTGATCACCGCCAGCCGCGGACGGTTGTAGCGCGGACGCGCCGGCACCAGGCCGTCCACCCGGTTGGGCAGCAGCAGGTCCGCGAAGGTCACTGCCGGAAGCGGCTGCTCGGCCTGCCCGTTGGCGGTGTCCTTGCCGGTCCGCTTCACCGACTGCAGCCAGGCGATCGGCGCGTTCTCCGTCGCGTTCTGCGGCGTCTTGAACACGTGGGTGAAGTCGTAGCGGTCGACCGGGCGGTACGAGCCGCCGGAGCGGATCGAGGTGGTGATCCCGTTCAGCCACTTCGTCGACCAGTACGTGGGACCGTAGTTGGTGCAGGCCGCACCGTCCTGGCACTGCTTGTCCATCGGCACGTCCGGCCAGTTCGCCGCATTCGCCGCCGTCCGCTTCGCCGGGTCACAGGTCGCCGCGTCCGAGACGCACCGCTCACCCGAGTCGAAGTCCACCTGCGCCGCCGCCTGGTAGGAGCCGCCCGCACCCAACTGGTCGGAGAGCAGTTGCCCGTAGGCGATCGACGCCAGCACGCCACCACGGGTGTACGAGCTCGGCTCACCCTTGCCGGCGTTCAGGGCCGCGCCGCGGGTGTACGAGTTGGTCTCCGGTGTGTAGGAGTACGTGGCGAGGTTGCCGTGCGGGTCCACGACGTAGTCCAGGTTCCAGCGCCACGCCGTCTGACACCAGGATCCCTTGCCCTTCGAGGAGTTGTAGCAGGGATCCCCCGAGTTCGGCGAGTACACCGGAACCGTCCAGGCCGACTTGCTCTCCGGCCCCACCTTGCTCGGCGAACCGTCCGCCGCCGGAAGCTGGTTGAGCCCGAAGTAGTACACCGTCCCGGACGTGTCCGTCACCTTCAGGTACGAACCGTTCCAGGTCCCGTTGTTGGCACCCGTCAGGAACTCGACCTTCGTCCCGTCATCGCCCTTCAGGCGCCACTTGCACTTCGACTGCTCGTCCGTCGCGGTGCCGCCGACACAAGACGCGTCGTCCGGCACCAGCTCGCCCGAGTGCCCGCCCAGCGACAGCGTCAGGTTCGGGCCACCCCAGCACTGGTCACCCGAACCGGGGATTCCCGCCTTGTCGCACACCCGGTACGAGCGCTCGACGAAACCGACGTTGGTGTCCCAGCCGTCACCGATCCAGGACGCCTGGGCGTTCGTCGACGCCGTCCTGCCGTCCACCGACGCCGAGTCGTACTCGAGGGAGAACGCCGGAGGGGTCCCGACCAGCGTCGGCGGCAGCTGGATCGGGTAGCTGTAGCTGAACGAGCCGGAGGCGTTGCCGGCCGCCCAACTCTGGCTGGAGGAGAGCGGCGTGGCGCTGTACGTCCCCGTCCCGCTGGACGGCGCGCCGTCCAGGGCCAGCAGGACCTGCGCCGGAGCAGGGGCGGGGCCCGCCGGCTGCGCCTCGGCCCGCTGCCGCGCGGCCGAGGCGGGGGCGGCGGGCAGGTCGACCTCCGCCACCAGTTGCTTCGTCTGCTCGTCGTAGTGCGAGGCCACCGGCTTCCGGGTGCGGCAGGCATCGGCTGCCGGTGTGCTCAGCGCGCACTCCGGCAGCTCCACCAGCCGCGCCCGGTGGGCGAAGTCGCCACCGTAGCCCAGCCCACCCGGATCGATCCCGATCCGGACCCGGCCCGCCTCGGGCGCCTCACCGCGCGAGAGCGACACCACGGTGCCCGGAACACCGGCGGCGGACGCCTCCTCGGGATCGGCGACCCGCACCTGCACCGAGGCAGCCCCGGTGGAGGGCGCGACCGGGGCCAGCCACACCGGCAGGTCACCGGCCTGCTTCGCCCCACTCGGGTCCAGCCCCACCACCACGCTGCCCGACTTCGGCTGCGGCACCGACTTCGGCGGCACCCAGTTCGGCGAACCGGTCGCCGGTGCCGAGGACTTGGGGTGGTCGGCAGCCCCGGGCACCGACGCCGTCCGCGACAGCGGCGTGTTCGGCGGTGACCAGATCCCGCCCTTGTCGCCCGAAACCCCTGCTGCGAGGGCCGGCGCCACGGGCGACAGCAGCGACCCCAGGATCGCCAACGAACTCACCGCGGCCATTCGGGATTTCGCCCTTGTCGGAGGCGACCATTCCTTGGTGACTAATCGACGGAAACGGACATTGTTCACGAACACGTCTTTCCCCCAGTCGAATTGGGACCGCGCACGCGCGCGAACCCGACAACTAAGGGCGGAGCGTAGGCCTGGCAAGGCAGGGCGGTCCAGCACGTTGTCGAACTAGTTCCGACGTGATCAGCATCACACCGGAGGAAATGGGGAGTGGTGAAGTCAAATCGGGCAGCCCTGCCGAAAAATGAGGTTGACGAACCTTATTTCCGTTCTCGTGGCGCCCCGGGTCAGACCGACATGGTCAGGTTCCTCCGCTGACCGGCGGGACGGGCGGCCGCCACGGGGTGCGGCCGCCCCGGCGGGGCTTCCCGGGACGGGCCGGGATGTCCCGGGGACGGTGGGACGGTAGCGGGACGGCGGTGCGGGGCCCGAGAGTTGCGGCGTTGATCCGTCGATCCCCCCTCACCGCTTCGGAGGATTCCATGCGTTCCCTCGCCCGCAAGACCGCGACGATCGGCGCCACCCTGGCCCTGGCCGTGTCCGGGGCGGTGCTGGTCGCCTCCCCGGCCTCCGCCGCCACCAGCTGCTACGCGAGCAGCTGCACCGGGAAGGACCCGGCCACCACCACCTGCGCCAACGACGCCATCACCGTCTCCACCAACGGCGACCTGGAGCTGCGCTACAGCCCGTCCTGCCGGGCCGCCTGGGCGCGGGACCGGAACGCCGTCCCCGGTGAGTCCGTGGGGATCCAGAACCACCCGGGCCAGGAGAGCGACTACTCCACCTTCACGTCCTCGGCCGGCGCCATCTGGTCGATGATGGACAACGACAAGGACATCCAGTCGCAGGCCAGCTCCGCCGGCTCCAAGGGCTTCTACCGGACCGGCTGGTACTAGGCCGACCACGCGGCGGCCCCCGTCGAGCGCTGCGCTCGACGGGGGCCGCCGTGTGTCCCGGGGCGGTCAGACCGACATGCCCTGGGTCGCGGTGACGGTGGGCGGGGTGGTGCTGCCGGCGGTCGTGCCGAGGGTGCGCTCGACCTTGGCGACGGCGCTGCGGTACTGCATCGAGGCGGTCTGGGCATCGGCGCCCTGGCGCTGGAAGAAGCCGTAGGCCATGCCGACGGTGCCGAAGCGCTCGACGCCGAGGTAGGCGCTGAGCTGGACGCCCGCGAGGGTGCCGTCGAGGCGGACGGCCGGGGCGTCCTGGCGGTCCCCGAGGGTCACGGGGGTGACGGTGAAGGTCACCGAGGCGTCGGTGCCGGCGTTGAAAGTGATGGTGTGGCAGGTCCTGAACGCGTCGGTGGCGGTGGCGAAGTCGGTGGCGAGCCGGGCCGGGTCCTCGGCGGTGAGGGCCTCGGTCACCATCGGGTTGCCGCCGTCCGGGCCGTCGAGTTCGGTCTCGGCGCGCGGGGTGGCGGGGCCGGAGCCGGTGGCGTGCATGTTGATCAGGGCGTTGAGCGCGTCGCAGCCGCTGACGGGGGTGGGGTTCTCGCTCGGGCCCGGGCTGCCGCTTGCGGGGGCCTCGGTGTAGCCGGGGCCGAGGTCGTTCGCGGTGAGCAGCGCGGCTTTCAGCTGGTCGGCGGAGGGCAGCACCGGCGCGGAACCGGCGGCGCTCGCGGCGGCGCTCGCGGCGACGGTCGGCCCCAGGGCGGCCGCCGCGACGAGGGCGGCGGCGGCCAGGGCGTGGAGAGGCCTCGGGAGGGACATGCTGGCCCCCGGTCGAGAGGTCGGGCAGGGACAGGGCACCAGTGTCGCACCGGGTCCCGGGCCGGGCGCGCGGGGCGCGCATCTCCGCAGGTCAGCGGAGCGGCCGGGCCACCGGGGCCCGCGGCGCGGCGCCGCGGGCCCCGGTACGCCGGGTAGCCCCCCGGCCACCCGGCGTCAGAGGGAGGCGGCCAGTTCCGTCCCCTGCTTGATGGCCCGCTTGGCGTCCAGTTCGGCGGCCACGTCCGCACCGCCGATGACGTGCACGGACAGGCCGCGTTCGCGCAGCTCGGCCGCCAGCTCGCGGCGCGGTTCCTGGCCGGTGCAGAGCACCACGGTGTCCACGGGCAGGAGTTGGCGTTCGCCGTCCACGGTGTAGTGGAGGCCGGCGTCGTCGATCAGGTCGTACGTGGCGCCCGCGACCATCACCACGCCGCGGTGCTTGAGTTCGGTGCGGTGGATCCAGCCGGTGGTCTTGCCGAGGCCGGCGCCGACCTTGCTGCTCTTGCGCTGCAGCAGGTGGACGCTGCGCGGGGGCGTGGGCCGCTCGGGCGCGCGCAGCCCGCCGCGCTCGCGGTACTCCGGGTCGATGCCCCACTTCGCCTGGAACACCGGCGGGTTGAGGCTGGCCTGGTCGCCCTGGTCGGTGAGGAACTCGGCGACGTCGAAGCCGATCCCGCCCGCGCCGAGGATGGCGACCCGCTCGCCGACCGGTGCGCCGTCGCGCAGCACGTCGAGGTAGCCGAGCACGCTCGGGTGGTCGATTCCCGGGATGTCGGTGGGAGTTCGGGGCATGACGCCGGTGGCGAGGACGATCTCGTCGTGGCCCTCGGCGGCGAGCTGCTCGGCGCCGACGACGGCGCCGAGGCGCTGGGTGACGCCCAACTCGGCCAGCCGGGTGCGGTAGTAGCGCAGCGTCTCGCCGAACTCCTCCTTGCCGGGGATCCGCCGGGCGATGTTCAGCTGGCCGCCGACGGTGTCGGCCGCGTCGTACAGGGTGACGGCGTGGCCGCGTTCGGCGGCGGAGACGGCGAAGGCGAGGCCGGCCGGTCCGGCCCCGACCACGCCGATGGACTTGCGCAGTTCGGTGGGGCCGAGGACGAGTTCGGTCTCGTGGCAGGCGCGCGGGTTGACCAGGCAGGAGGTGATCTGGAGGTTGAAGGTGTGGTCCAGGCAGGCCTGGTTGCAGCCGATGCAGGTGTTGATGGAGTCGGCGCGGTCCTCGCGGGCCTTGGCGACGAAGTCGGCGTCGGCGAGCAGCGGGCGGGCCATCGACACCAGGTCGGCCTTGCCGTCGGCGAGCAACTGCTCGGCGATCTCCGGGGTGTTGATGCGGTTGGTGGTGACCAGCGGGATGCCGACCTTGCCCATCACCCGCTGGGTGACCCAGGCGAAGGCGCCGCGCGGGACGGAGGTGGCGATGGTGGGGATGCGGGCCTCGTGCCAGCCGATGCCGGTGTTGATGATCGTCGCGCCGGCGGCCTCCACGGCCTGGGCGAGCTGGACGACCTCGTCGAGGGTGGAGCCGCCGGGGACCAGGTCGAGCATGGAGAGCCGGTAGACGATGATGAAGTCCTCGCCGACCCGCTCACGGACCCGGCGGACGATCTCGACCGGGAAGCGCATCCGCCGCTCGTAGGGGCCGCCCCACTCGTCCGTGCGGTGGTTGGTGGCGGCGACCACGAACTCGTTGATCAGGTACCCCTCGGAGCCCATGATCTCGACGCCGTCGTAGCCGGCCCGGCGGGCGAGTTCGGCGCAGCGGGCGAAGTCCTCGACGGTCTGCTCGACCTGCTCGGCGGTGAGCTCGTTGGGCACGAAGGGGCTGATCGGGGCCTGGAGCGCGCTGGGGGCGACGAGCTCGGGGTGGTAGGCGTAGCGGCCGAAGTGCAGGATCTGGAGGGCGATCTTCCCGCCGGCGGCGTGCACGGCGTCGGTGACCACCCGGTGCTCGTCGGCCTCCGCCTCGGTGGTCAGCATGGCGCCGCCGTCCCAGGGGCGGCCGGCCTCGTTGGGGGCGATGCCGCCGGTGACGATCAGGCCGACGCCGCCGCGGGCGCGTTCGGCGTAGAACGCGGCCATCCGCTGGTAGCCGCCGGGGGCCTCCTCCAGGCCGACGTGCATCGAGCCCATGATCACCCGGTTGGGCAGGGTGGTGAAGCCGAGGTCGAGCGGGCTGAGCAGGTGCGGGTAGCGGCTGCTGCCGGGGGTCGAGCTCATCGACGTCTCCTGTGAGGGGCGGCGGCGGGAGGGGTCTCCCGGATTGTTACCGCAGAGTAGGGGACGTTCGCCGGGCTATGCAACTAGTTGCATAGCCCGGATGCCGGCAGCTCAACCGGAACGGTCGCAACCCCCTCCGCGCCCGGTCCGCCCCGCGTATCGTCGACTCCCTGCGCAAGGGGGCCCGGAAGACCCTTCCCGGCCTCACAGGGCTCGGCGGAAGGGGACGGCCCATGCGGGGTGGCTCGGTGGCCGTGGTCGGTGGCAGCATCGCCGGAAGCGCCTTCGCGGGGGCGGCGGCCCGGCTGGGCGCCGAACGGGTCGTGGTGCTGGAGCGCAGCCCGGGCCGGCTGGAGGACCGCGGCCTGGGGATCTGCACCCACAACGACCGCTTCGCCGAACTGGTGGACGCCGGCCACGTCCCCCCGGACACCCGCCGCCACCGGCTCACCGTGCGCCGCTGGGTCACCCGGGGGCCGGCCGGCGAGGTCGGCGGGCCGGACGGCCGCGGGCGGCCGCTCTGGGTCCAGCCGTTCCCGTTCCACTCGCACCACTGGGCGGTGCTCTGGCAGGCCCTGCGCGAGCGGACCCCGGCGGCCGTGGAGTACCGCCCGGGCACCACCGTCACCGCGGTCGGCGGCGACCACGACGGCGCCTGGACGGAGCAGGCCGACGGCACCCGCACCCCGTACGACCTGGTGATCGGCGCGGACGGCTACCGCTCGGTGGTCCGGGCGGCGGTCTGCCCGGAGGCCGCACCCGAGTACGCCGGTTACGTGTGCTGGCGCGGCAGTTACGACGCCGCACTGCTGGACGAGCTGCCCGGCGGGGCGGCGGCCTGGCCGGAGGACGAGTGCGCCACCGTCTGCTACCCCGGCGGCCAGGTCGTGCTCTACCGCATTCCCGGACTGGCCCCCGGCAGCACCCTGGTGAACTGGGTCTTCTACGCGCCCACCCCGGACTGGCTGCGCCTGGACGGCCCGACGGCCGTCGCCGCCGGCACTCTCACCGACGAACAGCTCGACGGCATGCGGGAGTTCGCCGCGCGGCAGCTGCCCCCGTACTGGGCCGCCGTGATCGCGCCGACCCCGCGCGAGCGGACCCTGCTGCAGCCCGTCTACGACCTGACGGTCCCGTACCGCACCGCCGGACGGCTGCTGATCGGCGGGGACGCGGCGACCGTCGTCCGCCCGCACAACACCAGCGGCGCGGTGAAGGCGCTGCAGGACGCCCACGCCTTCGAGCTGGCCGGGCAGCGGCTCGGCGGCCGCTCCTGGGGGCCGCTGCTGGCCGCGTACGACCGGGAACGGACCCCGGCCGGGCGGGAGTTGGTGGACCTGGGCCGGTCACTGGGCCGGGCCCAGGTCACCGCGGCGCCGGACTGGTCGGCCATGGACGCCTCGGCGATGGCCGGTTGGTGGCAGGGCCAACTCGGCGGCGGCGGTTCGGGGTTCGGCGGACAGGCGCTCGGGCGGGCCGGCTGAACCGGCCCGCCCGGGCCGGGGCCGCACCGGCCCCGGAGGTGATCACGCGATCACGCGATCACGCGATCAGATGTTCAGGCGTTCTGGCGTGCAGATGTTCTGGCGTGCAGGCGGTCAGACGTTCACGCCGTAGTCGGTGGCGATGCCGCGCAGGCCGGAGGCGTACCCCTGGCCGATGGCGCGGAACTTCCACTCGGCCCCGTTGCGGTACAGCTCGCCGAAGACCATCGCGGTCTCGGTCGAGGCGTCCTCGGTGAGGTCGTAGCGGGCGATCTCCTGGCCGTTGGCCTGGTTGACGACCCGGATGAAGGCGTTGCGGACCTGGCCGAAGTTCTGCAGCCGGGCGTCGGCGTCGTAGATCGACACCGGGAAGACCACCTTGGCGACGTCGGCCGGCACCCGGGCCAGGTCGACCTTGATCTGCTCGTCGTCGCCGTCGCCGCCACCGGTCAGGTTGTCGCCGCTGTGCTCGACCGAACCCTCGGGGCTGCGGAGGTTGTTGAAGAAGACGAAGTGCTGGTCCGAGACCACCTTCCCGAGCGCGTTGCAGAGCAGCGCGCTGGCGTCCAGGTCGTAGTCGGCTCCGGTGGTGGTGCGGACGTCCCAACCGAGACCCACGATCACGGCGCTCAGTCCGGGCGCCTCCTTGCTCAGCGAGACGTTGCCGCCCTTGGCCAGCGAAACTCCCACAATGCCCTCCTCGGATCTCTCCCTGCGGACGAATCTACAACACTGTAGAGATCGCGAGAATCCGCCTGCGGGCGGGCCCCGCCCCGGGGATTTCTCAGGGGCCGGAGCGGGAACCGATCGCCCCCTCCCTCCGATCCCCCCTCTACCCGACCCCTCGCGCCCGATCCCTCGCGCTCCGATCACGGTACCGGCCGGAGCGCCGGGAGGATACGGCCGACCTAGACTGGCGGTGGATCCCCTGGCCGTCCCCGTTCCGAGGCCCTCGCGGGAGGTTCCCATGCGTCAGCGGTACAGCTTCCACCTCGACCGGGACGGACACTCGGTCACCGTCAACGTCCGCTCCGGCTGGATCACCGAGACCGAGCTGCTGGTGGACGGCAAGGAGTGCGCCTTCCACCGCACCCACGGCCACGGCGGCTACCCGCTGACGCTGTCCGGGCAACTCGCCGAGGAACCGCCGCGACCACTGGCCGTCCGACTGGACCGGACGGGCCGGGCGGAGCACCCGCTCGCCTGCGTGCTGGAGTTGGCGGGCGCCGAACACCCGATGCCGGAACGCACCGCGCGCTGAACGCACCGCGCGCTGACGCCCCGGCGGCCCACGGCCCCACTCACTCCGCGGCGATCTCCCCGGCGCTGTCCCCGGCGACATCCCCGGCGCTGTCCCCAGCGATCTCACCGACGATCTCCTCGATCGCCGCGCGGGCCCGTTCGGCGTCCTCCGCCACCAGCCCGATCCTGGTCCGCCGGTGCAGCACGTCGGCCACGTCCAGCGCGCCCTCGTGGGTGACGGCGTACGCGACCTCGGCGCGGGTCACGTCGAGGCCCTCCGCCACCGGCGCCGACTCCCCCGCCGCCATCACCTCCTGGGACAGTCCGCCGTGCCGGACGACCAGCGAGGCGGGCACCCCCTGGATCGGCAGCGGCCGGCTGTCCCGGTGGCCGGGGGCGCCGACCAGCGGCAGCCGGGCCGTCCAGCAGGTGCGGGCTGGCAGGCCGCGCAGCCGGACGGCGGTGTCCACCGCGTCCTCGGCCATCCGCCGGTAGGTGGTGAGCTTGCCGCCGACCACGGTGATCACCCCGGACGGGGACTCCAGCACCGCGTGCTCCCGGGAGATGTCGGCGGTGTTCCCGCCCCCGGTGTCGATCAGCGGGCGCAGCCCGGCGTAGGCGCCGCGTACGTCCGCCCTGGTCAGCGCGGTGGCGAGGGCCGTGTTGACGGTGTCGAGGAGGAAGTCCAGCTCGGCCCCGGTGGGCTGGGGCTCGTCCGGGACCGGGCCCGGGGCGTCCTCGTCGGTCAGGCCGACGGCGACCCGGCCCAGCTGCTGCGGCAGCGCGAAGACGAAGCGGCTGGTGGAGCCGGGCACCGGCACGGTGAGCGCGGCCACCGGGTGGCCGAGGGTCGCGGCGTCCACCAGCAGGTGGGTGCCCCGGCTGGGGCGCAGCTTGATCGAGGTGTCCACCTCGCCGGCCCACACCCCGGTGGCGTTGACCACCGCGCCCGCGGTGACGGTCAGCGACTGGCCGCTCAGCGCGTCGACCAGCCGGGCGGAGGTCCCGGTGACGGACTCGGCCCGCACCCGGGTCAGCACGCTCGCCCCGTACTGCGCGGCGGTGCGCGCCAGCGCGACCACCAGCCGGGCGTCGTCGACGAGTTGGCCGTCGTGGGCGACCAGCGCGCCGCGCAGGCCGTCGGTCCGTACGGCCGGCACCAGCTGCCTGGTCCGGGCCGCGTCGATCCGGCGGACCCGGGGCAGCAGGGCGCCCGGCGTCCCGGCGCTCAGCCGCAGCGCGTCCCCGGCGTGGAAGCCCGCGCGGATCAGCGCGGCCTGGCCCGGGCGCAGCAGGTCCGGCAGCAGCGGCACCAGTTGGGGCAGGGCGCGGACCAGGTGCGGGGCGGTGCGGGTCATCAGCACACCGCGCTCGACGGCGCTCTCCCGGGCGACCTTGACCCGCCCGGAGGCGAGGTAGCGCAGGCCGCCGTGCACCAGCTTGGAGCTCCAGCGGCTGGTCCCGAAGGCGAGGTCGCGGGACTCGACGAGGACGGTCCGCAGGCCGCGGGCGGCGGCGTCCAGGGCCACCCCGGTGCCGGTCACCCCGCCGCCGATCACCAGCAGGTCGATCCGCGGGTCGGCGGCGAGCGCGTCGAGTTCGCGCATCCGTCGTACGCCGTTGAGCTGGGCGGTGCCGGCGAAGCGGTCGGCCTTGGAGGTCATGGCGCGAGGTATCCGTTCAGCGCTCTGGCCAGTTCGCGCCGCCAGGCCGCCTCGGGCAGCAGGGAGGCCACCATGCGGTGCGACTGGACGGTGGACTGGGCGATCAGCAGGACCATGGCGGCCAGTTCGGTCGGCTCCCCGGCCCGGACCGAACCGTCGGCCTGGCCGAGTGCGATGCCGGTGCGCAGCGCCTCCAGCAGGCCGCGCTGGCTCTCGCCGAGCCGCTCCACCACGTACTGGAGCAGCAGGTCGGAGTCGTCGGAGTGGAGCAGTGCGCCGAGTACCGGATGGTCGCGCAGCCGGACGGCGACCTCGACCACCTGGTCCACGAAGGCCTCGCGGTGCACCGGCGTCCCGTGGCCCCCCGGGGCCCCCTGGTCGTGCGCGCCCAGCGAGGTGCTCTCCAGGGTGGTCATGATCTCGCGGGTGAGCAGCGCCCCGATCACCGCCTGGACGTCCGGCCAGCGCCGGTAGACGGTCGGGCGGCTGACCCCGGCGCGGCGCGCGATCTCGGCCAGCTGGGTGCGGCGGACGCCGAGGTGCACGACCAGGTCGGCGGCGGCGTCCAGGATCGCGTCGTCGGTGCTGCGCGGCGCTCCGGCCGTGGCGTTACTACTTGACATGATGTGTGAAACTGTAACGCATGGCACCTGAGACGCAAGCGGGAGCGGCCGCAGCCGCGCTGCCGCTCCCCCCGATGAAGTGGAACGCCTGGGGCGACCCGGCCCTCGCCAAGGAGCTGTCCGCGGACATCAAGGGGCTCCTCGCCGCCGCCCTGGGCGTCACCGGCGACGCCGCCCCCGGGCCGAGCGCCGCCGAGGTCGTGCTGCACCCCACCCGGATCACCGCCGAGGACGTCCAGGCGCTCGCCGCCGCCGTCGGCGCGGAGCACGTCAGCACCGCCGACGCCGACCGGCTGCCCCGGGCCGGCGGCAAGTCCACCCCCGACCTGCTGCGCCGCCGCAGCCGCGCGGAACAGGACGCGCCCGACGCCGTCCTGCTGCCCGGCAGCGAACAGGAGATCGCCGCCGTCCTCGCCGTCTGCGCCGAACGCCGCATCGCCGTCGTCCCGTTCGGCGGCGGCACCAGCGTGGTCGGCGGGCTCGACCCCGAACGCGGCGACCTGCGCGCCGTCGTCTCCCTCGACCTGCGCCGCCTCGACCAGCTCCTCGACCTGGACGAGACCTCCGGCGAGGCCGTCCTCGGCGCCGGCCTCACCGGCCCCGCCGCCGAAGCCCTGCTCGCCGAGCGCGGCTGGGAGCTCGGCCACTACCCGCAGAGCTTCCGCTACGCCACCATCGGCGGCTTCGCCGCCACCCGCTCCTCCGGTCAGGACTCGGCCGGCCACGGGCGCTTCGACGAGATGGTCCGCGGCCTGCGCGTGGTCACCCCGAGCGGGACGCTCGACCTCGGCCGCGCCCCCGCCTCCGCCGCCGGCCCCGACCTGCGCCAGCTCTTCCTCGGCTCCGAGGGCACCCTCGGCGTCATCACCGCCGTGCGCCTGCGCGTCCACCCGCTGCCCGCCGTCAAGGCGTACGAGGCGTGGAGCTTCCCCGACTTCGCCACCGGGACGGCGGCGCTGCGCGCCGTCGAGCAGCAGGGCACCGGCCCGACCGTGATCCGGCTCTCCGACGAGGCCGAGACCATGATCAACCTCGCCCTGACCGAACAGATCGGCGGCGCCCCCGCCGTCAGCGGCTGCCTCGCCGTCACCGTCTTCGAGGGCACCGCCGAACAGGTCGCCGCCCGACACGGCCTCACCCGCGCCGTCCTGCTCGCCGCCGGCGGCACCTCGCTCGGCGAAGCACCCGCCCGGGCCTGGGAGCACGGCCGGTTCAACGCGCCCTACCTGCGCGACTCGCTGCTGAACGCCGGCGCGCTCTGCGAGACCCTGGAGACGGCCACCGGCTGGAGCCGGCTCGCCGATCTGCGCACCGCCGTCACCGAGGCCCTCACCACCGCCCTGCCCGGCTCGCTCGTGCTGTGCCACATCTCGCACGTCTACCCGACCGGCGCCTCGCTGTACTTCACCGTCGTCGCCGCCCTCGGCGAGGACCCGCTCACCCGCTGGGGCGCCGCCAAGCGGGCCGCCGGCGACGCCATCCTCCGCGCGGGCGGCACCATCACCCACCACCACGCGGTCGGCGCCGACCACCGGCCCTGGATGACCGACGAGATCGGCGACCTCGGCGTGCGCATCCTGCGCGCCGTCAAGGCCGAACTCGACCCGGCGGGCATCCTCAACCCCGGCAAGCTGATCCCATGACCGCGGCGAGAACCGTCATCCGCAGGGTCACCGTTCTCACCAACCCGGCGGCGGGCATCGGCCACGCCGAACCCGCCGCCCGCCGGGCCGTCGCCCGCCTGCGCGCCCTCGGCATCGAGGTCGAACCGCAGGCCGGGCGCTCCGCCGAGGACGCCGTGCGCCTCGCCCGCGAGGCGGCGGCCGGCGGGGCCGACGCGGTGGCCGTGGTCGGCGGCGACGGCATGGTCAACCTCGCCCTCCAGGCCCTGGCCGACACCGCCGTCCCGCTCGGCGTCATACCCGCCGGCACCGGCAACGACCACGCCCGCGAGTACGGCCTGCCCATCGGGGACCCCGAGGCCGCCGCCGAGGTCATCGCGGCCGGCCGCACCCGCACCGTCGACCTCGGCCGGATCACCGGCCCGGACGGCGCCGTGCGCTGGTACGGCTCCGTCCTGGCCAGCGGCTTCGACTCGCTGGTCAGCGACCGCGCCAACCGGCTGCGCTGGCCGCGCGGCCGGATGCGCTACAACCTCGCCATCCTCGCCGAGTTCGCCAACCTGAAACCGCTGCCGTTCCGGATCACCCTCGCCGACGGCACCGTCATCGAACGCGACCTCACCCTCGCCGCCGTCGGCAACACCCGCAGCTACGGCGGCGGCATGCTGATCTGCCCCGCCGCCCTCCCCGACGACGGCCTGCTCGACGTCACCCTCGTCGACGCCATGCCCCGGCTGCGGATCGCCCGCTTCTTCCCCACCCTCTTCAAGGGCACCCACACCACCCACCCGGAGGTCACCACCCTGCGCACCGAGTCGCTGCGGATCGAGTCCCCGGGCATCACCGCCTACGCCGACGGCGAGTTCATCACCGCCCTCCCCGTCGACGTCACGGTCCGACGCGAGGCCCTGCGCCTGCTGGTGCCCTGAGGCCCCCCGGAACCCCCCGGGCGGCGGCGGCCGCCCGGGGCCCGAGGGCCCGTCCTCACAGATGCGCCCTGATCTGCCGGACCGGGTGGCCGAGGGCGGCGGCCAGGGCCGCCAACTGGGCCTCGGTGAACCAGGGTTGCTCCGGGTCCCACACCTCCAGCTCGAAGCGGGCGAAGCCGCACGGCCAGTGGTACTCCAGGGCGTCCAGGGTCGTCGCCGCACCGCAGCAGGGCACCGTCACGGCAAGCGTCGCGAAGCCGCCGTCGGCGTGCTCCTCCATCAGGTCGGACCACCACCCCAGGGGAACGGCGCCACCGCAGTGCGGGCAGCCGATCCGCTCCAGGTTCGCGCCGCAGTCGACCAGTGCCGTGCGGTCGTGCCAGGTCAGTTCCAGTTCGGCGCCGTCGTCCTCGCCGAGGAACTCGGCCGCCAGCGCCCGGGCCCGCTCGGCCGCCGCCGCGTCCGGCCGCCACTGCGGGTCGGTCGGGATCACCGACAGCACGTCGGCACTCATTCGTTCGGTCTCCCCTGCGTACGTGGTCAGCCGACCAGCCGGCGCCGCCAGAGCAGCGGGCGTATCTCGATCGCGTCGGACGGGTCGCCGCTCCACACCGCCGGCAGGCCGACGGTCGCGAGGGCGGCCACCACCTCCCGGCCGACGGCCGCGGTGGTCGCCGCGGAGCCGTCGAAGCCGCCGTAGAGCAGGGACAGGCCGCGCCCGGCGGCGGCCGACTCGGTGCACTGGGAGTGGAAGTAGACGAAGCCCCGGGCCTCCGGCGCCCCGGCCGCGCCGATCTCCGCCTCCCCGCAGGAACGGCAGCAGGCGAAGTTCTCCCGCGCCGTGATGCCGCCCGCCTCCAGCGCGGCGAAGGCCCGGGCGAGGCGCTCCGGATCCGTCTCCCCGATCCAGCCGCTCTGCACGCCGACCCGCTCCAGCCAGAGCCGGTCGGCGAGTTGCTCGGCCTGGGCCCGGGAGAGCGGGCGGCGCTCGCCCGACACCAGGTACTCCTCGGCCTGCTCGGCCAGCCGGGCGCGGTCGGTGTAGCCGCAGGCGAGGGTCAGCCGCAGCTGCTCCTCCAACTGCCGCCGCTCCTCCGCCGCCAGCTCCGGCTCGGGCACCGGCTCGGGCGCCGGGCCGAAGTCCAGCGGCGCCCAGGCCAGGCCCTCGCCCCAGCCGGGCTCGTGCCGCGCCCAGCCCGTCATCGCCGTGACCACGGCCTCCGGCTCGTCCACCCGCACCTCGAAGTGCCGGTCGGCGGAGCCGTCGCGGTGCTCCAGCTCGTAGTGGCCGCCCGCCTTGTGCCACACCTGGATGTAGACGTCCGGCAGGTCCGGTATCCGCTGCACGACGAGGAAGGTGTCGGCCCCGGCGCCGATGTGCCGGACCAACTCCGCCAGTTCCCCCGCGGTCACCCTCGAGTGCCGCTCGTCGTTCGTCTGCACCGTGATCGCCAGCATGCGGTCACCCTTGCACACGCCACTGACACCGGGCCCGGCCAGGCCGCCCGGGGGGCGCGACCGCGCTCACACCCCCCGGGTCGCGCTGATCCGCCCCGAGGCGATCGCCTCGACCAGCTCCCGGTGGTCGGCCGCCGTCCGGTCCGCGTACCGCAGGGCGAAGTCGGCGACGGCGTCGGCGAAGGTGTCGGCGCCGCCCAGGTAGCCGGCGACGGCGACGCGGTCACCGGTACGGGCGTGGGCCCGGGCGAGGGCGCGCCCGCACAGGTCGGCGTAGGCGCGCAGACCGGGCGCGGTCATCGTGTCGACCTCCACCGAGCCCTTCATGTCGCGCAGTTGGCGCCCGTAGAAGTGCCGCCCGGCGGGGCCGGTGGTCCAGCCGAGGAAGATGTCGCTGGCCGCCTGCATCAGGTGCTGCCCGGTGACCACCCGGCGCCCGCCGTGGTGGGCGGCGACCTCGGCCTCCAGCCGGGTGGGCGGCAGGTGGTCCTCCAGCACCGACCGGCCGGCCTCCTTGAGCTGCAGGAACAACGGGTCGCGGGTGTCCCGGCCCTCCAGCAGGAGGATGTAGCAGCGGGTGCCGACGCTGCCGACGCCGACCACCTTCATCGCCGCGTCGACGAAGCGGTACCGGTCGAGCAGGACCCGCCGGTCCTCGGCGAGGGTCGCCCGGTAGTCGCTGAACACCTGGCCCACGCCCTGCAGTTCGCTCCGCTCCAGCTCCTCGATCAGCGGCGGCGCACTGATGATCCGGCGCCGGCCGTCGCGCTCCTCGGTGAGCTTGCCGAAGGCCTGGAGGCTGGTGCGGCGCCGGGCGCGGTCGAGGCCGGCCTCGACCGCCTTGCGACGCTTGGTCCTGCGGACCAGCGCCAGCAGGTCCGCGGTGTCGATCCGGCTGTACCAGACGTCGAGTTCACCGAGGCCGGCCAGCCGGCGCATCGCGGCGGCGTAGCCCAGGACGGCGGTGCGGGCGGCGCGCCGGGCCCGGTCGTCGTCCTGGCCGTGGTCGCGGGCGGCGACCACGATGCTGGCGGCGAGGCGTTTGACGTCCCACTCGAAGGGCCCGGGGTGGGTCTCGTCGAAGTCGTTGACGTCGAAGAGCAGCGAACGTTCCGGCGAGGCGTACACCCCGAAGTTCAACAGGTGGGCGTCGCCGCAGAGTTGGACGGTCAGCCCGGTGTCGGGGACGGCCCCGAGGTCGGCGGCCATCACCGCGGCGGCGCCGCGCAGGTAGCCGAACGGGCTGTCGGCCATCCGCCCGTAGCGGATCGGCAGCAGCCGGGCGAGCCGGTCCGCGCCCTGGGCCTCCAGCACGCCGAGCGGATCGGGCCGGTCCGCGGCCGGGATCCACCGGCCGTGCTCGGAGCGGGAGACCCGCTCCCGGGCGGCCCGGCCGGTACGGCGGCGTTCGGCAGGGGTGGTCATGCGGCGGCTCCGTCCGTCGGCCCTGGGACCAGCGTGGGGGGGGGGGGGGGGGGGGGGGGGCCCGGGCGCGCCGGACAAGAAAGCAGAGAAAAAAAGGAAGAAGAAAAGAAAGGGAG